>NZ_JBEOWJ010000043.1:64572-83803 GCF_040295965.1 Streptosporangium sp. NPDC002544
ACGGGTGCGCCATCGGCGCCTGCGGGTCCTGCGGGTCCTTCCGGTCCGGGTGCGCCGTCAGCGCCTTCCGGTCCTGCGGGTCCTTCGGGTCCGGGTGCGCCGTCAGCGCCTGCGGGTCCTGCCGGTCCCTCGGGTCCGGGTGCGCCGTCAGCGCCTGCGGGTCCTGCCGGTCCCTCGGGTCCGGGTGCGCCATCGGCGCCTGCGGGTCCTGCGGGTCCTTCCGGTCCGGGTGCGCCGTCGGCGCCTGCGGGTCCGGGTGCGCCATCGGCGCCTGCGGGTCCTGCCGGTCCCTCGGGTCCTGCGGGTCCTGCGGGTCCCTCGGGTCCGGGTGCGCCGTCAGCGCCTGCGGGTCCTGCCGGTCCCTCGGGTCCTGCGGGTCCTGCGGGTCCTTCCGGTCCGGGTGCGCCGTCGGCGCCTGCGGGTCCGGGTGCGCCGTCAGCGCCTGCGGGTCCTGCCGGTCCCTCGGGTCCTGCGGGTCCTTCCGGTCCGGGTGCGCCGTCAGCGCCTGCCGGTCCTGCCGGTCCTTCCGGTCCTTGTGGTCCTGCGGGTCCCTCGGGTCCGGGTGCGCCGTCAGCGCCTGCGGGTCCTGCCGGTCCCTCGGGTCCTGCGGGTCCTTCCGGTCCGGGTGCGCCGTCGGCGCCTGCGGGTCCTGCCGGTCCCTCGGGTCCTGCGGGTCCTTCCGGTCCGGGTGCGCCGTCGGCGCCTGCGGGTCCGGGTGCGCCGTCAGCGCCTGCCGGTCCTGCGGGTCCTTCCGGTCCTTGTGGTCCTGCGGGTCCCTCGGGTCCTGCGGGTCCTTCCGGTCCGGGTGCGCCGTCGGCGCCTGCGGGTCCGGGTGCGCCGTCAGCGCCTGCGGGTCCTGCGGGTCCTTCCGGTCCTTGTGGTCCTGCGGGTCCCTCGGGTCCGGGTGCGCCATCGGCGCCTGCGGGTCCTGCGGGTCCTTCCGGTCCGGGTGCGCCGTCAGCGCCTGCGGGTCCTGCGGGTCCCTCAGGTCCGGGTGCGCCGTCGGCGCCTACCGGTCCGGGTGCGCCGTCAGCGCCTGCCGGTCCTGCCGGTCCCTCGGGTCCTGCGGGTCCTGCGGGTCCTTCCGGTCCGGGTGCGCCGTCGGCGCCTACCGGTCCGGGTGCGCCGTCAGCGCCTGCCGGTCCTGCCGGTCCGGTTGCGCCAGCGGGCCCTCGTGGCCCCACCGGGCCTCTGGGCCCTGCGGGACCAGCAGGACCCTGGACTCCGTCGGGAATCCGGCACAGGAAGATTGGCAGGCCCAGCCACCTGCACAGCGGGATATAAGCCGAACTGTCCGAGGTCGGCTGCGGCTGCAATGCGCCCTGGATGATTGCCTTGGTGCTGGAGAGGTCGCGGGCGTTAACCGTTCCGGGGACGGAGATGAAGCTCGTGCAAATAGTGGAAATCGTCAGAAGACAGGGGTCAACCTGCGTTCCCTTGACGGATTCGATTCTCTCGGGACGAGCCTGCGCCGAAGTCGAAAGTTGTGAATCGGCTGAAACTGGGACAGGGGAGTGCAGAAGAAGGACGGCCCCGGCGAGCGCGCCGCCCGCAAGGGTCCGTTTCATGAAAATAGACACGTGCGTTGTCTCTCCCGTTGCATTCAGCGAAAACACTGTGCGGCCATTCTTTGAACGCTCGGGAGGTGGCGGGAGAAGTGTCGATCGAATCAGGTGTGGAAGCTTGATGAGGGGTGCGCGTTTCTTTGCTTTCCGTAAATTTGAATCGCCACACAAAAGCCCAATATCCTTGTTGTGGCAATTAATTGGATAAGTAAATTATGTTCGCTCAAGTCGGACAATGGGCAGACTGGGCGGTGATTGAACGTAGGTCTCGACGCCGCCCGACACCAGCTGTGGGCCGAGGTCGGAGCCGTCATCGTCACCGTTGAAAACGCTCGCCCGTGGAGCGCGCTCCACCGCCGGGAAGTGCTCGTCGAACATGATCTTCGTACGTCGTACGTGTAACGTTGCGTGATGTGCGCGGCCGGGAGGTTCCCGGTTCGAACGGGGCGAAGTTTTCGTGATCACCCGGAAGGGGCGGAAGGCGGATTCGCGCGGGCGGGCGACCAGCGGGCCGCCGCGTTGCCGTGGCAGCGTTTCCTGTTTCCCCGGACGGGTACCACCGGCCGGCCACCCACCACCCCGACCGGTCTTGTAGGCGACCGGTGGTGCGGCGGGAAGCCTGCCCGGTGCCGTTGCAGGCGGGTCGCGGAGCTCGAGAACGAATAGGGAAACGGAGCCTGGTCCTCCCCGGCTTCGGTCGTGGGGTGGGTCAGGACGGGATGGGGATGTGGATCCTGGGCAGGCTCTCGGGTTCCTTGCCGGGATAGTCTCCACCCAGCATGGTGGCCACTGTGTAGAGATGCCAGGCCTGGTTGGGCTTCTTGAGGACGGGTTCGGCGAACAGCGCACGAACCTCGTCGGGGTTGACGATGGGCGTCAGCAGGTCGAGGCGACCCAGGACATGGTCGCGTATCAGGCCGGTCAGCTCCGTACCGGGGCTGGTCCGCCAGTTCCAGCCACCGCCGCCGGTTTTCGGCGCGGTCAGCACCTGCGGCCTGCGCTGCCAGGGGTAGTACCGCTTCCCGGCGGTGAATCGCCACGGCTTGCCCTCGATCGGGATGTCCCTGAGCGACGGGGCCAGGACGCCGAGGAGTTCGTAGATGACCTCCTCCGACAGCCGCCAGGTCTGGTCGAGACCCAGCGCGGCGCGGACCACCCGGTTGTCGAGGAAGGGCCAGATCTGGTCGCCACGGCGCAGCGAGCCCGCCCGCGACCCCGCGTGCCAGCGGCCGACCTTGTAGGAGATGTACATGTGGTCGAGCGCCTCCAGCGGAGCCCGCTCTCGCCACGGCCCGGCCAGCTCGCGGGCGTGCTCGTTGGCCGCCTCGCTGAACAGCGCCGGATCTCGCAGGAAGGTCACGTCCACCCGGCGGCGCAGCGCTTTCTCCCCCAGGTCGGTCTGGAGCAGCAGCAGGCCGCCGGCCCGCAGGATCTCGCCGCTCTGCCCGGACATGGTCGGCTTGGCGCTGTAGGGGAGGTAACCGACGACCGACTCGTACGCCGATGTCATGCCCTCGCAGGCGCGCAGCGTCTCGTAGGCCCGCGCGAGCGGGTGCTCGACGACGATCGCGTCCTTCTTCTCGGCGCGGGCCGGGGGGATGACGGTGTGCTCGACGTGGAGCGCCTGGGCGACGCGCCCGGCGAGGATCACGTCGGGGTGGGTGTCCAGGCCGTTGGTGGTCGCGCGCAGCGGGATGCCGGCCGCGTGCAGCACCGCGGCGATCAGGCGGCTGTCCCTGCCACCGGTGAGCGCGAGGTTCACCGGTTCCCCCGCCGCGCGTAGCGGCTCCACGGTGGCCAGCAGCGCCTCGGCCAGTTCCCCGACGAGCTCCTTCTTCCGCCTGCGCGACTCCGGTGCCGGCACGGCCGTCGGGAGCGGGGTCGTGGTGATCGTACGGGTGCCGCCCCTGACGGTCACCGACGAGGACGGCGGCAGCGCGCTCACTCCGAGGTAGGGCGTCTCGTCGGACAGGAAGTATCCCTGCCGGACCATCGACTGCAGCGCGAGCACGTCCCAGTCGACGCGCTCGCCGCAGGCGAGATGGACCAGGAGTGCCCGGCTGCCGATCACATGCACGTCGGGCGTCTCGGCGTAGTAGACCGGGCAGACCCGGTGGATCGCGGTGGCGGCCGACAGCTCGCCCCCGGTGGCCCGGAACACCGAGAAGCACCCGCCGACCGCCTCGCTGTCCAGCGTGGTCATGCCCGCCAGCCGGTTCACGTCGTCCGGTGCGGCCAGGTAACCGTTCACCCCGGTTACCCGGTCGTGCTCGGTCATCAGCGGCGGGGGCTGCCGCGAGTCGTCGGGCTCGTTGGTCCAGGCGAACATGGTGATGCCGGGGCGGTGCCACTCGCGCGACCTGATGACCTCCGGCGGCACGGGGAACGCGCTGTCGATCACGCTCCTGACACGGTGCAGCATCGCCTCCGGTATTCCGGCTGCCGGATCTTTGGCCGCGAGGCCGAGGTACACGCGCATGACGAAGGATCCTATGTCGCGTTTTTTCAGGACGGCTGGGAGTCCGGCCGGACAGCATGGCCGAGATGAACGAGATGCTGCCACACGCCGTCACCGGTACGGCGACCGTGGCCCGCGGTGTCCGTGACGACCGGCTGGGGCCGCCCACCCCCCGCGAGGACCTCGACGTGCGGGCCCTGCTCGGGCTCAGCGGGCGGGATCCGGCCTGGAAGCCCTGATCACGTGCCGAACACGGTTTGCGCTCGCTTGGGTCAAGCTCCCGGCGGGAGGCCGGAAGGAGCCGTCGTAGGGGGTGACACGCATCCCTAGGAGGCGACATGAAGTCACGCCCGCTCGCCACTGCCCTCGCCGCGATCGTCCTGCTGACCGCCGCCGCCTGCGGAGGGGCGTCGGACGGGAAGGGAACCGCCAGCCAGCCGATGCCCGAATCCGGCAAGCAGGTCCCGCGGCCCTCCCTCGCCGAAACCGGTGGCCCGGCCACCTCCGGGGTCGAGGACTCCGAGGCCGACGCCGCCAGGCAACGTGACACCGCCGCCGAGCAGATCTCGACCTTCGCCCTCGACGTGGACACCGCCTCGTACGGCTACAGCAGGCGGACCATCCAGGAGGGCAGGTTGCCGGAACCTGGTCAGGTCCGGCCCGAGGAGTTCGTCAACGCCTTCGCGCAGGACTACCGGGAGCCGGACGACGACGGCTTCACCGTGCACATGGACGGTGCCCGTACGCCGGGGAACGGCGCCGCGCTGCTCCGTGTCGGCCTGCAGACCCGCAGGGCGGATGCGGAGGCCCGGCGCCCGGCGAACCTCACCTTCGTGGTGGACGTGTCCGGTTCCATGAGCGAGTCCGGCAGGATCGACCTGGTCAGGGAGGCCCTGCACAAGCTCGTCGACCAGCTCGGGCCCGGTGACCAGGTCTCCATCGTGGCCTTCAGCGACCGGGCGGACGTCGTCCTGTCCATGACCCCGGCAACCGACAGGGACCGGCTCCATGCCGCCGTCGAGCGCCTCGCCATAGGACGGTCGACGAACCTGGAGGAGGGGCTGACCAGTGGCTACGCGGAGGCCGCGACGAGCTTCAGGGCGGTGGCGGTCAACCGGGTCATCCTGCTCTCCGACGGACTGGCCAACGTCGGTGACACCACCTGGCAGGGCATCCTCGCCCGGGTCGAGGAGGCCGCGGGCAAGAGGATAACCCTGCTGTGCGTCGGCGTCGGCCGCGACTACGGTGACCAGCTGATGGAGCAGCTCGCCGACAACGGGGACGGTGCCGCGGTCTACGTCAGCTCCGCCGACGACGCGCGCAAGGTCTTCGTCGAGCAGCTCGCCACCAACCTCGACCTGCGCGCCCGCGACGCCAAGGCGCAGGTCGTGTTCAACCCCTCGGCCGTGGAGTCGTACCGTCTGATCGGCTACGAGAACCGGCGACTCGCGACCGAGGACTTCCGTGACGACGCCAAGGACGGCGGCGAGATCGGCCCCGGTCACTCGGTGACCGCCCTGTACGAGGTGCGGCTGCGTGGCGGGGCGTCGGGTCAGCTGGCCACCGCCACCGTACGCTGGCAGGACCCCGACACCCGCGATCCCGCCGAGGCCACTCGCGCCCTCGCGGTCGGTGACCTGGCGGCCTCGCCGTGGCGGGAGTCCGCACCGAGGTTCCAGGTCGACGTGGTCGCCGTGGGCTTCGCCGAGTATCTCCGCGCTCGAGAGGGGATCGCCGGAGCGGACCCCGGGGATCTCGCCGCCCATGCCACCCGGCTGGCCGCGTCCACCGAGGACCCCGCGGTGACCGAGCTCGCCACGCTGATCGAGAAGGCCATGTCGCTAAGGTAGGCACCCGCCCGCGGCCCGTACGCGACCTGCGGCCCCGAGGCGAGCCGGCCCTCATGGCGGCCCGCCTCGGCGGTTACAGGGTGTGGAGTGATTTCCTATACACTGGCGGGGACGCCGGGCAGGGCCCGGCGACATCGGTTGACACCGAGGGGCTATGGCGCAGTTGGTAGCGCGCCTCCATGGCATGGAGGAGGTCTGGGGTTCGAATCCCCATAGCTCCACTCCTCACGAAGGGCGGCCAGATGGCCGCCCTTCGGTGTTTTCCCGGACGAATCGCTCTCAGTCGAGCTCGTAGTCGAGGTGGAAGGAGTGGGCGCCGTCGTCGTTGACGATCTGCCCCCCGCCCCGGATGCCCAGTAGTTCCCCGGTGCCCGAGTCGGGAAGGATCGTCCAGCTCAGCTCCGACTCCCCGGCGTGTGCCGTGGCCGTGTGGTGGAGCACGAAGGTGCCCTTGCGGCCGTGCGCGGTGCCGGTGAAGCGTTCGAAGCCCGCGTAGGCCGCCGATGTCTCGACCGGGGCGACCGCGGTGATGATGTCCGTGCTGCTGGTGCCGACCAGGTCGCCGTCGAAGGTCTTGGTGATGTGGACGCGGGAGAGTGTGGCACCTTCGGCCTCGTCGTAGGGGTGCGGATCCCAGCTGTCGATGGTGAAGGTTCCGGTGGCACGAGGCATATGTGGGCTCCCTTGGCAGGTCTCAGCTCTTGTGCTCATCCTGGCGCCTATACCTGTCATCTAATGTCAGATACGGGGCTCCCCATCCGTTACCGCGGCGGCGAGCAGGGGGCGCTCTAGGAAAGGCGCCATTTATCCATGTTCCAGGTGATGGTCGACTGCGCGGGGTTCGGGACGACGTTCTGGAGCGTCTCGTCCCACGCGCTGAGGCCCGGATGCTGGAACAGCGGGATGGTGGCCAGGTCACTCCAGAGCCGCTTCTCTATCTCACCGATGATCGGGTCCTGGGCGGCCAGGTCAACGGTCGAGTTCAGCTCCTTGATGAGGAGGTCGACCCGCCTGCTGGAGTAGCAGCCGTTGTTGTTGCCCTTGCTGTGGGCGTCGCACTTCTGCGGCGAGGTGAAGCTGGAGGCCCAGCCACTGACCAGGGCCGAACCCGACCAGGCGAACAGCGCCACGTCGTAGCCGTTGGTCGGCATCACGGTGCCCAGGAAATCCTCGGAGCCCTTGTCGACGACCTTGAATCCGGCCTTGTTGCAGGAGTCGATGATGAGCTGCACCGCCGCGGTGCGGCGCGGGTTCGGGGTCTGGTAGCCGATGCTGACCTCCAGCCCCGTCTGGCCGGCTTTCCGCAGCAGTTCCCTGGCACCCGCGATGTCCTGTCGCGTGTACACGTCGGCGCTGCCGCTGGCGGTCACGACCGCGGCGCTGTTGGCCTGGAACGGAGCCACGGTGCGAACCTGCAGGGGCCTGGCCGCGGGTGCGACGGGCCTGATCAGGTGGTCGACGATGAGCTGCCTGGGCACGCATCTGGCGAACGCCTCGCGCAGCCTTCTGTCGCGGAACGGGCTGGAGTGGAAGTTGAAGTCCAGGTGCTCGTAGGTGTACTTGTCGGAGACACTGACCTTCACCCCCCGCAGGGACTGCAACTGCTTGAGCACCTCGGGTCCCGGCTGCGGCTCGACGATCTGGACCTCGCGGTTCTGCAGTGCCTGCGCCTGCTCGTCGAGGGTGATGAAACGCTCGACGATCGTCGGAGTCGCGGCGGGGGTGCCCCACCACCTGTCGTTGGCGATGAGGGTCAGCCGCTGCCCGGCGTCCAGCTTGGAGAGCTTGTACGGTCCCGAGGAGGGGATCAGCCTGGCCTCGGGCAGCCTGCCCTCGGAGACCCAGCCGTCGTTGAAGAACTTGATGCCCTCGGCGAGCTTCTTCGAGTCGGCGTTCTTGACCGCCGCGATGAAGTCCTCCTCGGACAGGCCGTCCTGCTCGGCGACCACGTGGGCGGGCAACATCTCGGTCGCGCCGGGGCCGCCGGCCACCCAGTCCGCGAACGGCTTGTCGTAGACCAGGGTGAACTCCTTGCCGCCCTTCTCGCAGTCGGGGACCTCGGTGTCCTGGACGCCGTTGGTGTCGGCCGAGGCGAAGCCCTTGACCTTGCCGGATCGGAAGGCCCACCACAGCATGACGTCGTCGCAGTCGATCGGGGTGCCGTCGGACCAGACCGCCTTGGCGTTGATCGTGTACTTGACGCTCAGCGGATCGTCGGAGATCTTCTCGTAGGTTCCGAAGTCCTTGTCGGGGACGATCGCGCCCTTGTCACCGTAGAACCAGAAACCCGTGAGCACCCGCTGCAGGGGTGCCGCGTTGCGCGTGGCGTTCTCGGCGGTGGTGTTGTTGTTGTAGGAGTGGAACTCCTGCTCGTACGCGTAGGTGATGGTCTCGGCCGGTTGGATCGACTCCGAGTCCGACGCCGTCGGGTCGTCCGTCGGATCGGCGCTCGCGCAGGCGCTGAGCAGGAGCGAGCCGCATGCCAGCAGTGCCAGGATCCCTGCCGGCCTTCGTGTGTGGAACACGGCACACTCCTCTGATCGCCCGTTCTCCGGCCGGTCCCGTAACGGCCCCGCGGAGCGCGAGTGTCGTCGCTCCCGCACGGCCGCGCGGGACCGGAGACCGGTCTCGCGTCTCCCCGTGACCATGCCGGATGCGAGACCCCCAGTTGACGAGAATAGAAAAAACGGAACCTTTGAGCGAATTCTCCCAGTATGTGAGATGGCCATTACCGGGTTCCCGGCGTGCCCGC
The DNA here is from genome assembly GCF_040295965.1 of Streptosporangium sp. NPDC002544. Classification (NCBI taxonomy): domain Bacteria; kingdom Bacillati; phylum Actinomycetota; class Actinomycetes; order Streptosporangiales; family Streptosporangiaceae; genus Streptosporangium; species Streptosporangium sp. NPDC002544. The sequence goes on from NZ_JBEOWJ010000043.1 coordinate 73,198, forward strand.
GTACGGGAAGGGCATCCGTACCGGGAAAAGCGGCGGTACCACCGGAGCGAACATGGCCCGATCCTTGTGGATATTGGCACTCGGGCCACTCGCGCGGAGCGTTTCGCCCCCCGATTATGGGGCGCATGACAACGACTCTTCGGGCGCCCGAACGTAAGCTGCACCGCGCCTGGATCGTGGCGGGAGTCGCGTTCGTGGCCATCCTCGGCGCGGCCGGGTTCCGGGCGACGCCCGGCGTGCTGATCACACCGCTCCAGGAGGAGTTCGGCTGGTCCCGGGGCACGATCTCGCTGGCCGTCTCGGTCAACCTCATGCTCTACGGGCTGACCGCGCCCTTCGCGGCAGCGCTCATGGACCGTTTCGGAATGCGCAGAGTCGTGACGTACGCCCTGCTGCTGGTCGCCGCGGGCAGCGGGTTGACCATCCTGATGAACGCCCCCTGGCAGCTCGTCCTGTGCTGGGGTGTCCTGGTCGGCCTCGGCACCGGCTCGATGGCCCTGGTCTTCGCCGCGACCCTCACCGAACGCTGGTTCGTCCGCCACCGCGGCCTCGTCACGGGTGTGCTCACCGCGGGCGGCGCCACCGGGCAACTCGTCTTCCTGCCCGTCCTCGCGCACCTGGCTGCCGACAGTGGCTGGCGGTCGGCCGCCATCACGGTCGCCGTCGCGGCTCTGGCCGTGGTCCCCCTGGTCTGGTTCCTGCTGCGTGACCGGCCCGAGGACGTGGGCACCACGGCTCTGGGCGCCGACCCCGCCGCACCCTGGGCCGTGCGGCCCGCGCGGACCGGTGGCGCCGCCTCGCGGGCCCTCGGCGTGCTGTGGAGCGCCGCGCGTACGCGCCCCTTCTGGCTGCTCGCAGGGGGGTTCGCGATCTGCGGGATGAGCACCAACGGCCTGGTGGGCACCCATTTCATCCCCGCCGCCCACGACCACGGCATGGCCGAGCCGGTCGCCGCCGGGCTGCTCGCGCTGGTCGGGATCTTCGACGTGGTCGGCACCGTGGCGTCCGGGTGGCTGAGCGACAAGATCGACTCGCGCGTCCTCCTCGGCGCCTACTACGGGCTGCGGGGCCTGTCGTTGATGGCCCTGCCAAGCCTGTTCGGGGCCACCGCCGAGCCCAGCATGCTGGTCTTCATCATCTTCTACGGCCTCGACTGGGTGGCCACGGTCCCGCCGACCGTCGCCCTGTGCCGCCAGATCTACGGTTCCGACGGGGCTGTGGTGTTCGGCTGGGTCTTCGCCTCCCACCAGATCGGCGCGGCGGTCGCCGCGGTCGCCGCGGGAGTCACCCGTGACCACTTCGGTGCCTACGACCTCGCCTGGTACGCCGCGGGGTTGCTCTGCTTCGCCGCCGCGCTCATGTCGGTGGTCATCACCAGGAGGCAGGCATCCTTGAAGGTCTGACCGCCTCCCTGTCCGGAAGGGACGGGCAGCCGGGCCACGGTCGCCGGGTGGACAGATGTGGAAGGTACTCGTTCCCGAAGTGTGATGGGGATCCCGCACGGGAAAACCGGATTTGTCGTACGCTCCCGATCGTGCTCGATGGGTTGGGTGGGACTCAGGGGACCCGGGAGACGGGTCCCGCGCCGACATATGTGACCGCCGAGGCGGAGACGTCGGAGTTGCCGAAAATCGTGGTGGAGAGCCCCTCGAAACCATCGGACTCACCGGTGAAGCGGTCCCGTATCGGCGACCTGCCGATGCGAGTGATCTACCGCATCCTGGCCGTGGGCGTCGCGCTGGTCCTGGCCGCCGTCGCGGCCGTGGTCGGTTTCGTCTCCTCGGGCTCCTCAGATCAACCGGGCGAGGGAAAGACGGGGCAGATCGCCGCGCCATCTGCCGCGCCACCCTCGCCCGGTCCGGGCTCGCCGGAGCCGTCCACCCCGGTGTCGGCCCCGGCGTCCGCCTCGGCGTCGGAGCAGGCGTCCCCGTCGGAGAGTCCTGCCGAGACGGCCTCTCCGTCCCCCTCGCCCGAGGGCTGGGAGCCGGCCCCCGACCGCAGCGCCGTCATCGCGGCCCTCGCCGACCCCCGGGTGCCCGAACTGCCGCGTGACAAGCGGCTCGGCCGGCTCCCCGGCAAGGCGTACAAGAGCAAGCGCCGCATCGAGGACGACAGGACGGGGGTGTCGCTGATCCGTTTCGGCAAGCCCTGGAAGGTCTTCGGCGCGTCGCCGTTCTCCACCAAGCAGGTGCTGCCGAAGGTGAAGGGGATCGCTCACCGGGCGATGCTCGTGAGCTGTCCGGTGCCGATCCTGGTGCAGCGGGAGGCGAAGGACACCGCACTGCTGGCGGCCCGATGGACACTCAACCACCACCCCAAGGGCAGCAGGATCGCCTGGGTCGCCTCGCAGCCGATCAAGGACGGCTGGCTGCTCGCCTACCGGGTGAAGTACAAGATCAAGGGCAAGACGCGCTCCTCCATGGCCGCCCTCGCCGTGGTCGAGGCTCCCGGCGCCAAGCCCGCGATGCTCTTCGTGACGATCCCCGACACCCAGAGCAAGCGCTGGCGCGATATCAACACCGCGGTCTCCTCCCTCAGATTGAAGTAAGCCCCATCTGGGCAGGAATCGCCATATCTATGTGATCTGGTGAAACTCGGGGGAATTTCACGGCAGGCCGCTCCATCGCCACCTGCGCGACGACCTCCCGCCCGCTCGCCGGGCGCGAGGTTCCCTGTTCGGGGCGCAGGCGAAGGACGGCCTCGGTTCGAGAGCCCGGACTGAGCCGGGTGTCCTGGGCGTCCGTCCAGGCAGGCTCCCCCAGCCGTCGAGGGGGAAGTCTTGAAGCGACCGGCGTCTCAGGAACGCAAGGGGTCTGACCAGGACACGGCCGACAAGCAGCGCGGATCCAAGCCCTGGCGGTCCGAGGGCCTGCCCGACGGGCCGCCCGCCCCGCAGCGCCCGAGGATCAACTGGGTGCGTTTCCTGGTGACCATGCTCATCGTCTACGCGGGCTTCTTCATCGTCTCCTCGTTCTTCGGCGAGGTCACCGAGCCGATCTCCTACACCCAGTTCACCGATCAGGTGCGGGCGGGGAACGTCAGGGACATCTACGCCACGGGTACCTCGATCCAGGGCACCCTCAAAAAGCCCGCCCGCGACCCCGACAGCGGCAACGCCGAGTACGACAAGTTCTCCACCGAGATACCGGTCTTCGCCGACCAGGCCGCCCTCTACCGGCAGCTCACCGCGACGGGCGTGAACATCAAGGCCGAGCCCGTCGGCGGCCGGAGTTTCCTGTCCAACCTGCTGCTCTCCCTGCTGCCGGTCCTGCTGCTGGCGGGCCTGTGGATCTGGTTCATACGGCGCTCGGCGTCCGCGATAGGCGAAGGGCTGGGCGGTCTCGGCGGGCTCGGTGGCCTCGGCAGGTCGAAGGCGGCCAAGCCGGTGGAACCGGCCAAGGTCCGGGTCGACTTCGACGACGTCGCGGGCATCGACGAGGTCGAGAACGAGGTGGCCGAGGTGGTCGACTACCTCAAGGACCCCGACAAGTACCGGAGGCTGGGGGCGAAGCTGCCCAAGGGGGTGCTGCTCACCGGGCCGCCGGGCACCGGCAAGACACTCCTCGCCCGCGCCGTGGCGGGCGAGGCGGACGTGCCCTTCTTCTCGGCGAGCGCCTCGGAGTTCATCGAGATGATCGTGGGGGTCGGCGCCTCACGGGTGCGCGAGCTGTTCGACGAGGCTCGCAAGGTCGCACCGTCGATCATCTTCATCGACGAGATCGACGCGATCGGCAGGGTCCGCGGCGGCAGCACCATCGGTGGCCACGACGAGCGCGAGCAGACTCTCAACCAGATCCTCACCGAGATGGACGGCTTCACCGGTTCCGAGGGCGTCATCGTGATCGCCGCCTCCAACCGGGCGGAGGTCCTCGACCCGGCGCTGCTCCGTCCTGGCCGGTTCGACCGTACCGTCGTGGTGTCGGTGCCGGATGTCGAGGGGCGGCTGGCGATCCTCCGGGTCCACAGCAGGGGCGTGCCGCTCGCCGACGACGTGGACCTGGAGCGGCTGGCCAGGACCACCCCCGGCATGACCGGTGCCGACCTGGCCAACCTGGTCAACGAGGCGGCGCTGCTCGCCGCCAAGCGCGGCCACGACAGGGTGCGCGCCCCCGACTTCGCCGACGCGCTGGAGAAGATCCTGCTCGGTGCGGCCCGCGCCGTCGTGATCCCGCAGGAGGAGCGCAGACGCACCGCCTACCACGAGGCCGGTCACGCGCTCCTCGGCATGCTCCAGCCCGGCGCCGACCCGGTCAGGAAGGTGTCGATCATCCCGCGTGGGCGGGCGCTCGGTGTCACGCTCTCCACGCCCGACACCGACAAGTACGCCTACGACGAGAAATACCTGCGCGACCGGATCGTCGGTGCCCTCGGCGGCATGGCGGCGGAGCAGGTCGTCTACGGGGTGATCACCACCGGTTCGGAGAACGACCTGGAGCAGGTCACCGTGATCGCCCGCGGCATGGTCGGCCGCTGGGGCATGTCCGCCAGGATCGGCCCGCTGAGCGTGCTGCCCGGCGCCGCCGACGGCCAGCCCGCCGCCGCCCCCGACACCCTCGCCGCGGTGGACCAGGAGGTCCGGCGCATCGTGGACGAGTGCTACGAGGTCGCCATGGCGGTCCTGGAGGAGAACCGTGAGCGCCTGGACGGCATCGTCGCGGCCCTGCTGGAGCACGAGACCCTCGGCGAGGCGGAGGCGTACGCCGCCGCGGGCCTTCCGCGGGGCGCCGCCCCTGGACTTCCCCCTTCGGGACCACCCCCGCAGCTCCCGCCCTCGCCCCACGCCTGACCCGCGAGCCGCCGCCCGGGCACGCTGCCCGCGGCCTTTGACCGGCCGCCCGGCCTGCGGAGGCCTTCGCCCGCGGCGAGGGGACGGCGGGAGCCGCGCTAGGCTCGATCGGCGTGACCCAGATCGTTCTCGCCTCCGCGTCCCCTGCCCGCCTCGCCCTGCTCCGCAGCGCCGGACTCGATCCCAAAGTAATCGTCAGCGGTGTGGACGAGGAGGCCGTCACCGCCGACAGCCCGAGCGAACTCTGCCTCGCGCTGGCCCGCGCGAAGGCGGCTGTGGTGGCCGAGGGCCTGACCGACGGTCTGGTCATCGGCTGCGACTCGGTGCTGGAGCTCGACGGCCGGGCCTACGGCAAGCCGTCCTCTCCGGCGGAGGCGGTCGCCCGCTGGCGGGGCATGCGCGGCCGCGAGGGCCGTCTGCTCACCGGCCACTGCGTGATCGACGCCGCGGACGGGCGCGAGGTGGCGGAGGTGGGCGCGACGGTCGTGCGTTTCGGCACCGCCACCGACGACGAGATCGCCGCCTACGTCGCCACCGGTGAGCCTCTCCACGTGGCCGGAGCCTTCACCCTGGACGGCCGCGGCGGCTGGTTCGTCGACGGCATCGACGGCGACCACGGCAACGTCCTGGGCATCTCCCTGCTCCTGCTGCGCCGCCTCTTCGCGGCCCTCGGCGTCTCCGTACCCGGCCTCTGGCAGCGCGCCTGACGTCCACGATCCGGCCCGCGTCCGCTTTCGCCGGTAAGGGCTGTGAGGAGCAGTCCCGGTTGACATCCGATCCCGATAATCTTCCGCCATGGGTCATTTCCGCTCCTTTCTGGACGGCATCGGGTTCTTCTTCCAGGGACTGCGCTGGGTCGCGCGATATCCGCGCTGGTGGCTGTTCGGGTTGATCCCGGCGCTGATCGCGTTCGTCCTCTACGCGGTCGGCCTCTACTTCCTCGGCAAGAACGCGCTGGACATCGCCGCGTGGGGCACGCCGTTCGCCGACGGATGGAGTGAGGCGGCGCGGACCGCGCTGCGCGCGCTGGTCGGGCTGGCGCTCTTCGGCGCGGGGCTGGTCCTGGCCGTGGTGACCTTCACGGCGATCACCCTCACCCTGGGCGACCCCTTCTACGAGAAGCTCTCCGAGAAGGTGGAGGAGACCTACGGGGAGGTGCCGACAGGGTACGAACTCCCGCTGTGGAAGTCGATCCCCAGATCCATCAGGGACAGTCTGGTCACCCTCGGCTGGCTGTTGCTGTTCACGATCCCGCTGTTCTTCCTCGGCTTCGTGCCGGTGGTCGGGCAGACGGTGGTTCCGGTCCTGGGCGCCCTGGTCTCGGGTTTCTTCCTCACGATCGAGCTGACCGCACTGGCCCTGGAGCGCAGGGGACTGGCGCGCAAGAGCCGCTTCGGCCTGCTTCGCGCGAACAAGGCCCCCGCGCTCGGCTTCGGGGTCCTGCTCTTCCTGCTCTTCCTCGTCCCGTTCGTCGCGATCATCGCGATGCCTCCCGCCGTGGCCGGTGCGGCCATCATGGTCCGCACCCGGCTGGCCCCGCCCCTCCTGTCGGCGGAGAGGACGGGATGAGAGGCGCCTGAGGAGGCGCCCGGCCGTCGCGCGTCTCGCCCCGGGCGCCGCGATCGCGTGAGGGGGACGGTCCGGTGGGTCTCCACGGACCGGCGATCGGGATCAGCCCGGCTGTGGACGGCCGCACGTTCCGTCCACAGAAAGGAGTTCGGGCCGAAAGACACGGGAGCGGGTCCGGGAGGCTTCCGGCCATGACAACAGAGAGCCCGGACTCGCCCGAGTCCCTGTTCCCGCCGGTTTCCCAGCCCCGGCTCCTGCTCGGCTCCACCGAAGACGTCCTGGGCGCGGTCCCCTACCTGCTGGGGTTCCATCCCGCGGAGAGCCTGGTCGTCATCGGCCTCACGGGCGGTCTGCCCAGGAGCAGGCTGCACCTCACCGTCCGATGGGACCTGCCCCTGGCGTCCGGCGGCCTCGGCGACATCGTTCCGCTCTTCCGGAAGGAGAATGTCACGCAGGTCGTCATGGTCGGCTATGGTCCAGGCCCGCTGGTGACCCCGGCCATCGACGAGGCCGGTGCACTGTTCCGCGGGGGCGGTCTCACCGTCGTCGACGCGCTCCGGGTGGAGGACGGCCGTTACTGGTCGTACGGCTGCTCACGGACCGACTGCTGTCCCGTCGAAGGCGTGCCGTACGAGCGGCGGGCCACCGTCATCGCGGCCGAGGCGATCCTGCACGGACTGGTCGCGTGGCCGGACAGGCAGGCGCTGGAGCGCTCACTCGACCCGGTCACCGGGGCCGCGCGGGTGGCCATGCGTGAGGCGACGGGCCGCCTCATGGCGGAGTTGAGCGGCAGGCTCGCCGGATGTCGTGACGCCGACGGGCTCGCGGTGGAGTTCGTCGCGGAGGGGGTGACCAGGGTCCGCGAGGCGATCGCCACCTACGCCTCGGGCGACCGGCTCGACGACGATCAGGCGGCCAGACTGGGGCTGGACCTGGCGGTGATCAGGGTTCGCGACGAGGCGTGGGCGCTGGTCACCGACGACGGGCATGACGCGCATCTCAAGCTCTGGCACGACCTCACCCGGAGGCTGGAACCGAGGTTCGTGCCCCCGGCCGCCTCGCTGCTCGGCCTGGTCGCCTGGCGGCGGGGCGACTCCGCGCTGGCGGGCGTCGCCCTCACCCGGGCGCTTGAGGCCGATCCCGGCTACTCGATGGCTCACCTGCTCATGCACGCGATCCACCACCTGGTCCCGCCACACGCCCTCAACGACAGGATGCCCAGCCCCGAGGAGCTGGACCAGGAGATGGGCAGCCCCAAGATGGCCTGGCTGCTCCCGATGGCCGCGTTGCTGGAAGAACCCGGTGGCCCCGCGCACGATGCGACCACCGGGTTCCTGGCTCAGCCCTCCGCGCGCTTCTGGCGCTCGTTGTAGGCCCTCATCCGGGGGGGATAGCCGGTCAGTTGCACGTCGTAGACGGGCAGGGCCAGGTCGCGGGCCACCTTGCGAATCACCGCGGGGGAGCCGACCCGGCGCCGGGTCCATTCGCCGTCGTCGGCGACGGCCACCGCCGTGGTGTCGGTCGCGAACGTCTCCGGCTCGACGTAGAACTCCACGCCCCGGCGTGACTTCGCGAAGGCGATGAGCGTCTCGATGTCGGCGTCGGTGGCATCGCGGTCGAACTTGGCGATTTTCGGCCCGCGCTTGCGCCTCAACCCGTAGCGATCTCGCCATCTCATGTCTCTTTGTATACCTCTCCTGCTCGATCCGCGGTGAAAGGCCAAGGGTCGGTTTCAGGGGCCTATAAGGGTTCATCCTGATATACGGGGCCGACAATCTGGACGAGCATTGAGGTCGAAGAGGCGACGAAAGGGTATCGGTCTCATGGCAGGCACAACGGTATCGGTGGGTCAGTGGCACGGGGAGTGCCGATGAGCGGCCCTGGGCCCGGTTACGCGGAGCTCCGGGTCAGCAACCAGGATCGTGAGCGGGTGGTCGAGCACGTCCAGGCCGCCTATGCCGAGGGAAGGCTCGACAAAGCCGAGTTCGACGACAGGCTGGAGCGGGCGATGACGGCCCGCGTGCACGGCGACCTCATGCCGATCATGAACGAGCTGTACGGTACGCAGCCGGTCCGGCCCGCGTTCCAGCCGCCGGTCACGCCCCAGGCGGCGTACGGCCACCACGGGCACCTCGGCAGGCGGGGTGGCGACACCGGAGCGGAGCGTCTGGGCGCGGCGGCGGCGCACCTGCTCCCGCTGGTCGGCCTGCCCGTCCTCGGCCCGGTGGTCATGATGCTCACCGCGGGCAAGACCTCGCCTTACATCCGGGCACACGCGGTGGAGGCTCTCAACTTCCAGCTGACGCTGATCGCGGCCACCATCGTGCTGGCGATCACGGTGGTGGGCGTCGTCCTGACGCCGCTGCTCTGGATCGGCGGCGTGGTGCTGTCCGTCATCGGTGGCGTCGCGGCGATGGGCGACGGAGACTTCCGCTACCCCCTCACGCTGCGCCCCGTGAAGTGACCCGGTGAAGGCCGGGAGGCGTCAGAGCATGAGGGAGCGGACCATGTCGACGGTGTCGGCCTGGTCCGCCGTCTTGTCGGGGCGGTAGCGGATGACCCTGGCGAAGCGCAGAGCCATGCCGCCGGGGTAGCGGCTCGACTGCTGCACGCCGTCGAAGGCGATCTCGACGACCAGCTCGGGGCGGACGGTGACCGTCCAGCCGTCGGTGGGGCCTTCGGCGATGCCGAGGAAGCGGTCGGTCTGCCAGGCGAGCAACTCGTCGGTCAGGCCCTTGAAGGTCTTGCCGAGCATGACGAATCCGCCACGCGGGTCGCGGGCGCCCAGATGCAGGTTGGAGAGCCTGCCCTCGCGGCGGCCATGACCCCATTCGGCGGCCAAGACGACGAGGTCGAGCGTGTGCCGGGGCTTCACCTTGATCCAGCCGGCTCCGCGCCTCCCGGCGGCGTAGGGCGTCAGGAGCGACTTGACCACCACGCCCTCGTGACCGCCCCTGATCGCGTCCTTGAAGAACGCCTCGCCGTCCGCGACGTCGCCGGTGACAAGACGCGGGGTCACCAGCTCCGGGGGCACGGCCGCGGCCAGGGCCGCGTGACGGTCCGCACCCGGCAGGTCGAGCAGGTCGGCGCCGTCGACCCGCAGCGCGTCGAAGAAGAAGACGCTCAAGGGGGTCTTCTCCCGCGCTCGCGGTACGTCGGTGCGGCTGGACACGCGGCCGGAGGTGACCTGGAAGGGCTCGGGGCGGCCGTCGGGGCGCAGCGCGATGACCTCGCCGTCGAGAACCAGGTCGCTGGAGGGCAGGGCGCTCACCGCCTCGACCAGCTCGGGCACCTGGGTGGTGATGTCGTCGAGGGCGCGGGTGAAGACGGACACCCGGTCGCCGGAGCGATGTGCCTGGACCCTGACCCCGTCGAGCTTCCACTCGACGGCGACCGGGCCGCCGAGCTTGCCGAACGCGGTCGCGACGGAGGTGGCGCTCTGGGCCAGCATCGGCGACACCGGCCGGCAGACCTCCAGGTGAAAGGCGCGCAGCGCCTCGACCCCGCCCGCCAGGGCGGCGGCACCGACGGCGGGAAGCCAGCCGCGAAGCGTCAGCGCCCGCCTGACCTCGGCGGCCGGCACCCCGGCGGCCTTCGCCACGGCCTCGATCATCACCCCTTCGAGTGCGCCCTGGCGCAGCTCGCCTCGGAGCAGGCGTGACAGGAAGACCTGTTCCTGGCGGGTGAGGGCGCCGAACAGCTCGGCGACGAGTGTCCTGCGTGCGCTCTGCGAGCCGGGGCCGGCCAGGGACTTGATGCGATCGAGGAGGTCGTGGACCTCGCGCAGGGTAGCGGTGGCGGCCAGCCGGGGCTCGGGCGGATCCTGCAGGCTCGTCCAGCCCACACCGACGTTGCGTTGTGGCAGCTCTCCGGAGAGGTAGGCGATGGCGATCTCCGCCTCGTCCGGCTCGACCCGGCCGAGCAGCTCCGCGAGATGCGCGGTCTTCGCCAGCCGGGCGGAGCCGGCGGCCACGGCCGCCGAGGTGCGCGCGAGGTCGATCAACAACACAGTGGCCAGCCTAAGAGCTGTAAGCGACATTTCGGTGAAAGGGGGGCCTGCTTTTCACCGAAATCGCAGCGTGGGGCCCTGTCGTTCACGATGGCGAGGAGGTGAGGTCCCCGGCGCGGGTCGCCCTCCCCGAAAGCATGCGCGAAAGCGGGGTGGGGGGGGGGCGCCGGCCCCCGACGGCCAGAATATGTGAGGGGCGCGCGCCCCCCACCCAAGGGACACAAGAGACCAGGACTCCTCGA
>NZ_JBEOWJ010000044.1:0-82998 GCF_040295965.1 Streptosporangium sp. NPDC002544
TCTTCAGCGCCGATGGTACTGCACCGGGGACGGTGTGGGAGAGTAGGTCGCCGCCGGACAATCTTTCATGAGGGCCCTCACCTTTGGTGGGGGCCCTCGTGCTTTCCGGGAAGGGTTCCGAAAGGCCAGGGCTCCTCGTGCCCTCAGAGGGTGTCGCAGGGTATGCCCCATGACATGCCGTCCGCGGCTCGGCTCGTCGCCGCGGCCCGTGACTTTCTGGAGAGCGATGTGCTCCCGGTCGTCGAGGACCGGGTCCGTTTCCACACCCGGGTGGCGGTCAACGTGCTGAGCATGGTCGAGCGGGAGCTCGAACTCGGACCCGCGCAGCACGCCGCCCACCGCGTGCGCCTCGACGAGCTCGGCTTCGCCTCGGATGCCGAGCTCGCCGCCGCGATCCGCGAGGGGCTGGACGGCCCGGATCTTCTCGACGCCTTGGCGGCGGCCGTACGGGACAAGCTGGCCGTGGCGAACCCCGGCTACACCGCGGCCCCGGACGTCCCGCCCCGCCCCTGACGGCCCGTCTCGTCTACTCGGTTCTGAACTCGGCCTGGTCGTGCCCCGGTCCGACCCGTCGGCAAGGTGCCCGCCGGCCGCGTGTCGCCCGATGCTTCTGCCGATTATGGGCGAAAGTCGCGAGGCTTTCAACCAAATCTCTCGTCCGACCGGGTTACGCGACGCTTCGTCGCAGGTCGATCCGCATGTCGTGGATGTGAGCGGTCGTGGGCGCCTGCCGGATCGACCTGCCCGGGTTCCTGCGAACCGGAGCCCGGTTCGCCGTCCTGGAGGGCGGACATCCAGGTCTACCTGGGAAGACTCCCCAAGGTTGGGGCGTCCGTGGCCTGGTGACCAAGATCGTACACTAGGGCGACTTTGGTCGTGGGCGACAGAAAGTTCAAGAGATCGCGACAAAAGTGCTTCCTAAATGGGTAAAAGACGCGTAACTTCCACGCCAAGTTCTCTGCACGGCATCGAGAGGGCGAAGTGAGTCGGTCGGCGGCATCCACGGCAGGTCCCCGCAGGGAGATGACCTGCCGGGCGATGCCGCCGGACCTGCGGCGGAAAGGGGTCGGTGGTCACTCGGTCGAGGCATCGGGGATCACGGGGCTCCATCCACCCACACGGAAGTAGGAAAAGATGAGCGCACACGAAGAAGAGATCGACGAGGTCGCCGGCGCGTTGCGCCGCAGGCTCGGGCTGAACCGTCGCCAGTTCCTCGCGGCCACGACGGGAGTCACCGCGGTGGCCGCCATGTCGGCGGTCGGCCCGCTCGCGTCGGCCGCGTACGCGTCCCCCGGCGACGAGCAGGAACGCGGCCATGGCCACGGCGACAAGAACGTGCTGGTACCGGAGGCCAAGCGGGGCATCATCCTCTACACCGTCCGCGACGTGATCTCCCGTGATCCGGCGACGAACCTGCCCGCCGGCTTCCGGCGCGTGTTCGAGGAGCTCTCCCGGATCGGCTACAAGCAGGTGGAGTTCGCGGGCTACCGCCAGCACGCGAACGCCGAGGGCGGGGCCGACCTGGAGACCGTCGAGGGCGCCCGGCTGCTGCGCCGGTGGCTCGACGACAACGGGCTCAAGGCACAGGGCAACCACGGCTTCATCCCCGGCTCCTGGCCACTCACCGAGGCCGACCTCGATCGCTTCAAGCGGACGCTGGAGATCGCCAACATCCTCGGCATGGAGCACGTGGGCACCGGCGGCGACCCGACCAACAGCGTCTACAAGGCTGACTGGGACGTCGCCGCCCAGAAATGGAACGGCCTCGGCGCGATCGCCTCGGCCGCCGGCCTCAAGTTGTACACGCACAACCACGACGCGGCGTACGGCTTCCTTCTCGACGAGGGCCCGCTCGACGAGCTGGGCAGGCCCACCCGCTCGTCGGGCGTCCGGAAGCTGGAGTACTTCCTCAAGATCACCAGCCGCAGGCACGTCTATCTCGAGATGGACATCTTCTGGGCGCACGTGGCCCAGTTCAAGCACCACACCTACACCGCGCGCAACGGCTCCACCAAGACCGACATCTTCGACCCCCTGAAGCTGGTACGGCAGAACGAGAAGCGCTTCCCGCTGTTCCACGCCAAGGACGGCAAGGCCAACGAGGCCACCGCCAACGGCTACGACATGGTGCCGTTCGGCACCGGGGACATCGACTACAGCGCCTTCTTCTCCAAGCTGGACATAGAGAAGCGCCACAACCCGATGTACGAGCAGGACAACGCACCCGGAGGAACGGCGGAGCCGGGCCGCTCGCTGCAGTACGCGGATCTCAGCTACAAGAACATGGCCGCCCTGCGCCGCGGGCGCCACTGACGCCCCGCTTGAAGAACCCGAGAGGTTCGGCGGACCGCCACGTGATCGCTGCCGTTGCCGCGGCGCGAGTGGCGGTCCGCCCTGTCCTGACACCCCCCTGAAGAAGAGGCTCAGGAAATTGAAGCGTACCCGCATGATGGTCGGCAGGGCACTCGCCGCTCTGTTACTCCCCTCGGTGGTGCTGGTCGCCGTGCCCGCACCCGCACACGCCCATGAAGCCGCTACGCACTGGTCGAACTACGAGAAGATCACGCTGACCAAGAACGTCGGCGAGCCGATCGACATGGCGGTCCTCCCGGACAGGAGGGTCCTGCACACCGCCCGCAACGGTGACATCCGCCTGACCGACGGCGACACCGGCATCACCAAGGTCATCAACACGATCCCCGTCTACGCGAACTCCGAGGACGGTCTCCAGACGATCGCGATCGACCCCGGCTTCGCCCAGAACAAGTGGGTCTACGTCTACTACGCGCCGAAGACGATGACAGCGCCGTACCCGGAGACGACCCCCACCGGGTCGGCGCCCAACTCGCTGCCCGCGGGCGCGGACGAGTCGTACTGGAACCAGTGGAAGGGCTACAACCAGCTGTCCCGGTTCAAATGGACCGGTGACGCCCTGGACCTCTCCACCGAGCAGGTCATCATCAAGATCGAGACGCAGCGCGGGCAGTGCTGCCATGTCGCGGGCGACATGGACTGGGACGCCGAGGGCAACCTCTACCTCGCCACCGGCGACAACACCCCCGCGGGCACGCCCGGGGCCAACGGCATGGCGCCCAACAACGACGCCCCCGGGATGAATCCGGGGCTCGACGCGCGGCGCGGCGCGGGCAACAGCAACGACCTGCGCGGCAAGATCCTGCGGATCACCGTGCAGGAGGACGGCTCCTACACGGTCCCGGCCGGCAACCTGTTCCCGCCGGGAACGGCCAAGACCCGTCCTGAGATCTTCGTGACGGGTGTGCGGAACGCCTTCCGCATGGACGTCGACGACGTGACCGGCACGGTGTCGTGGGCTGACTACGGCCCCGACGCCGGGGCACCCGACCCCGCCCGGGGCCCACTGGGCTACGTCGAGTGGAACGTCACCCCCATCGACAAGCCGATGAACAGCGGCTGGCCGTACTGCACCGGCGACAACTTCAACTACAACGACTGGAACTTCGCGACCTCGACGCCGCGCGCGTGGTTCGACTGCGCGGCCGGACCGGCGAACACCTCGCGGTGGAACACCGGGCTGGACACGCTGCCTCCCGCGACCCCGGCGGACCTCTACTACGGCGACAACAACACCCACCAGCCGGCGGAGTGGGCCGGGCTCACCGACTTCGAGGCGGCGGGCGGGCAGGGGCCGATGGGCGGCCCCGTCTACCACTACGACGCGGCGAACCCGTCGACGACGAAGTTCCCCGAGTACTGGGACAAGAAGTTCTTCTTCGCCGAGTTCTCGCAGGACTATCTCGCGGCGTTCACCGTGACGGCGCCGGACGGGCCGGTGACCAAGCTCGAACACTTCCTGCCCAACAGCGCGCTGACCGCGGCGGCGATGCCGATCACCGACAGCCCGATGGACATCGAGTTCGGCCCCGACGGATCGCTGTACGTGCTCGACTACGGCGACGGCTTCTTCCGCGCCAACCCCGACGCGGGCCTGTACCGCATCGACTACGCCGAGGGGAACAAGACCCCGCAGGCGAAGATCGTCGCCAAGCCGTCGTCGAGCAGTACCGCGCCCCTCACCGTCGACTTCAGCGCGGCGTCGTCGACCGACACCGAGCCGGGCCCGCTGCGCTACGAGTGGGACTTCGACGGCAACGGGACCTTCGACGCCACCGGCGTCACGGCCTCGCACACCTACACCGTGCTCGGGCAGTACGCCGCCCGGCTCCGGGTGACCGACGCGCAGGGCAGGTTCGGGCTCACCTCGACCGAGATCACCGTGGGCAACACCGCGCCCGAGGTGACCATCCAGACGCCGGGCAACGGCGCCTTCTTCGACTGGGGCGACGCGGTGCCCTTCCAGATCAAGGTCTCCGACAAGGAGGACGGAGACAACCCCGTGTGCAGCCGGGTGCAGTGGACCTTCGGGCTCGGCCACGACGTGCACGCGCATCCGGAGACCCTCGGCACGGGATGCTCAGGCGCGTGGCCGACACCGGCCGACGCCCCCGAGCACGGTGAGACCGAGAACATCTTCGGCGTCGTGGTGGTGAGCTACCGGGACAACGGTGCCGGTGACATCCCCGGGGCGCTCGGCGACGCCACGCTCATCCTCAACCCCAAGCAACTGCAGGCCGAGCACGCGGACGCGAGCAGCGGTGTCACGAGGGTGGAGGACGAGAGCGCGTCCGGCCTGGCGAAGATCACGTCGTTCGACGCCGGGGACTGGATCGCGTACGACCCGGTGAACTTCGCCGGCATCACCGGTGTGCGGACCCGCGCCTCCGGTGCGGGAACGTTGTCCCTGCGGTGGGACTCGGCGACGGCGGATCCGTTCGCCACCGTGACCGTGCCCGCCGGGGCGGGCTGGCAGAACGTGGACACCGCGCTCACCGGTGCCCCGACCGGCAGTGGGAAGCTCTACGTCACCTCGACCGGCGGCGTGGAGGTCGACGGGTTCACCTTCCAGGGCGCCGGGGTCGGGGACGAGACGCCCCCGACCGTGTCGGCCACGCTCGCCCCTGCCCAGCCGGGCGGAGAGAACGGCTGGTACACCGGCAACGTCACGCTGACGGTCACCGCGACCGACAACGGCACGGTGGCGAGCCGGCAGTACTCGCTCAACGGTGGTACCACGTGGTCGAACGCCAACAACCCGGTCACGCTGAGTGCCGAGGGTGCCGTCGAGGTGTTCTACCGGGCGACCGACAGCGCGGGCAACGTCTCGCAGGTCGGCAAGGTCACGGTGCGGATCGACAAGACCGCCCCGGTCCTGTCCGTGAGCGGGGTGGAGGCCGGTAAGCACGGTGACTCCGCGTCCCTCACCCCCGTCTTCTCGGCGTCGGACGCGACCTCGGGAGTGGCGAGCGTGACGGCGGCCATCGGTGACCTGCAGGTCACCTCCGGCCAGCCGGTCGAGCTGTGGCGGCTGGCGCTCGGCGCGAACACGCTGACCGTCACCGCGAAGGACAAGGCGGGCCACGTCACGAAACAGACCGTCGCGTTCGAGGTCACGACCTCCTTCGCCGACCTTCAGCAGCTCCTCGACGGTTTCAAGGCGGCCGGCCTGGTGACGGGCGGCTCGCTGAACGACCATCTCCAGGAGGCCAGGAAGCACGCGGACAAGGGCAAGACGAAGAACGCCGTCAAGTCCCTGGAGCAGTTCGGGAAACACGCCCGCGACCCGCGCAAGGTGACCGACGCCGCGGTGCGCGCCGTGCTCGTCCGAGACGCGGAGGCGCTGATCGCGCAGCTTCGCGCCCCGGCCGGCGGATGACGCGGGCGCGGGGGGAGGGCCTGACCGGCTCTCCCCCCGCGCTCGGCGTGGGGATGTCAGTGGGCGGTGAGGTCCAGGTCCTTGTCCTTGTCCTTGATCCTGGGATCGCCCTCGTCGGCGAGGTAGTGGTCGGGCAGGGTGGCGTCATCGCCCTCGGCCACCTTGGTGGAACGCGCGATGACCGTGCCAAGTGCGGCGACGGCCAGGTTGACCGCCAGCGCGACGATGCCCGCGTAGATCGTCATCTTGGTGTCAAGACCCAGCTTCTCCAGCGGGAACGCCGACCCGGCGAAGTGCAGCTTGCCGGTGACCGGGTTGCCGATGTTGTAGAGCATGAGCATCCCGGCCCCCATGCCGGCCACCCATCCGGCGATCAGGCCGCCACGGTGGAACCAGCGGGTGTAGAGGCCGAGCGCCACGGAAGGGAGCGTCTGCAGGATGATGACGCCGCCGATGAGCTGCAGGTCGATGGAGAAGCCGGTGTCCAGGAACAGGATGCACAGCACCGCGCCGACCTTGACGAGCAGCGAGGTGATCTTGGAAACCCGGGCCTCGTCGGCGTCGGTGGCGTTCGGCTTCAGGTACTCCTTGTAGATGTTGCGGGTGAACAGGTTCGCCGCGGCGATGGACATGATCGCCGCGGGGACCAGCGCGCCGATGCCGATCGCGGCGTAGGCGACGCCGGTGAACCAGTCGGGGAACATCCGGTCGAACAGCTGCGGCACGATCGTGTTGTTGTCCGTGCCGATGGGCTTGATCCCGGCCGCGATGGCCATGAAGCCGAGCAGCGCGATCAGGCCGAGCAGCAGGCTGTAGGCCGGGAGCGCGGACATGTTCCGCTTGATCACGCCGCGGTTCCTGGAAGCGAGCACGCCGGTGATGCTGTGCGGGTAGAGGAAGAGCGCGAGCGCCGACCCCAGGGCCAGCGTGACGTACTGCAGCTGGTTGTTGGCATTGAGCAGGGTGCCGTCGCCGGGTGCGGGACTGGCGTCGAACTTGGCCTGGGCGGCGTCGAAGATCCCCGACCAGCCGCCCTCCAGCTGGGCGGGGATCGCGATGATCGCCACCAGGATCACGACGTAGATCAGCGTGTCCTTGACGAACGCGATCAGCGCCGGGGCGCGCAGGCCCGACTGGTAGGTGTACGCGGCCAGGATCGCGAACGCGATGATGATCGGCAGGTGGCCGGTCACACCCATCGACTTCAGCACCGCCTCGATGCCGACGAGCTGGAGCGCGATGTAGGGCATCGTCGCGACGATGCCGGTGATCGCGACCAGCAGCGCCAGCGTGGGCGAGCCGAACCTGGCCCGGACGAAGTCGGCGGGGGTCACGAAGCCGTGTACGTGCGAGACCGACCAGAGGCGGACCAGTACCAGGAAGACGATCGGGTAGACCACGATCGTGTAGGGCACCGCGAAGAAGCCCGTCGCGCCCGCGCCCCAGAGCAGGGCGGGCACGGCCACGAAGGTGTAGGCGGTGTAGAGGTCGCCGCCGACCAGGAACCAGGTGACCCACGAGCCGAAGCTGCGGCCGCCCAGGCCCCACTCGTCGAGGCTGGCCAGGCTGTCCGGGCGGCGCCAGCGCGCCGCCACGAACCCCATGCCGCTGACGAGCAGGAACAGTACGGTGAAGATGATGATCTCGGTCAGGTGCGCGTCCATCCGGTCACCGCCGCTTGGTCATCTGGTAGACGATCGAGGTGCAGGTCACGCCGACCGCGATGAAGGCGAGCTGGAGCCAGTAGAAGAGCGGAAAGCCCAAAAGCCGGGGTTCATCGGAATTGTAGAGAAATGGAAGTAAAGGTAGGATGATCGGCACGATAAGCAGCCAGTTCCACGGGCTGCGATCGCTTCGGTCCCCGTTCGGTGTGGTCAACGCGGTCTCCTGTGGCTGGAGAGGGGACGCCCGAGCAGGATCATCCCCATCGGTTGACCGGCAGCGTAATTACCTGGACGTTTCTTGCGGGCCATCGAGCGCCGAGTGGAACGGTTGGCGCGACGAACGGTAGGTCAGCCGGGCCCGGCGATGTCGTCGGCGATGTCACGGGCGCCGTACCCCTCGGGGGCCTCCGCTTCGACGACGGGTTCCGGCCGGTCGTCGAACTCCAGGCGGAGTGCCCTTGACATGGTCGCGTGCATTTCGTAAAGGCAGGTGATGTAGGTCAGCTCCAGGATCTGCTCGTCCGGCAGGTGCGCCTTCAGGACCGCGAATATCTCGTCGTGCACCCGGCCGCCGTCGAGCACCAGGCCGTCGGTGTAGGCCAGCACGGCCCGCTCCAGCTCGTTGAAGTGCGGGCTGACCTGCCAGTGCGCGACCGCCTGGACCTTCTCCTCGGGCACCCCCAGTGCCCGCATCTGCTTGCAGTGCTGTGAGAAGACGAACTGGCTGCCCCGGGCCCAGCCGGCCCGCGACTGGCCGAGCTCGCGCAGCACCGGGTCTATCTTGCTCTCCCGGTACAGCTGGAAGCCCTTCACGCAGTGCCGCAGGATGACCGGGTCCAGTGCGAAGACGGTCCACCAGTCGCCGGGGGAGCCGGTCGCGGTGCCCGGTTCGGCCACCGGGTCCCGGTCCGGGCCGAACAGCCGGTCGTAGAAGAAGAGCGTCAGCGGGTCCGTGGCCTCCGCGCGGGGGACCTGGCGCAGGCGTGGCATCACACGGTCCTTTCCGCGGCGGTTCTCGGTTCGTGCCGGACGTCGGTGGGCAGGCCCAGTTCCCTGGTCCAGGCGGCGAACTCCACCAGGATGCCGTCTGGATCCTTGAAGTAGATCGACCTGACGAACACGCCCTCTCCCATGGTGGGCGCCACCCCGAACTCGCTGTCGTCGTGGTTGAGGATCACCCCGACGTCCACGCCCTTGGCGATGAGCCTGTCGCGGTACTCCTCTATCTTGTCCGGGGCGACATCGAGGGCGATGTGGTTCATCGAGCCGACCGCGGAGAGCATCTCGCCCCGGTCCGGCAGGTTCTTCGGCGCCGAGACGCCGGGGATCCCCTCGGGTGCGTCGGGGAACCAGAAGAACGCCAGCGCGTTTCCCCCACCGCAGTCGAAGAAGAAGTGCTGTCCCCATCCCATCGGCAACTCGATCGTCTTGATCAGAGGCATGCCCAGGACGCCGGAGTAGAAGTCGATCGTCTGCTTCATGTCCGAGCACACCAGTGCGAGATGGTTGATCCCACGTAGCTCGAACTCGCTGTTGTCCGCCATGTTCTCCTCGCCTCTTCGAGTAACTCATTACTTATCACAGGAGGGTGGAGGCGGGCAGACGGCGCGCACTCCTGAGGGGCCGGGGAGCGCGCGCCGACCGGATCTTTCCGTACGGGCTTCAACTGCCATTAACCGGTTAATTTAAAAGGCGGGCGATGTTATCTCATGGTTAGGCGGCTCTGTCCGTGAGTGATCCTGAATGTCGGAGCCAGAGAACTGAATCGAGCAAGTTACCGGGAGGTTGCGTGTGAGGCGGCGGTGGTGCCGGCATCGCGTTACCGGCGTGCTGCCCCTTGATCCCCCGGCTCCGGTTCGTTCATGGAACCTGCTGGCAGCAGCGGGTTGACTCGTCCCGCCGGGGTGGGAGCAAGAGCGTCCCCTTTCTCTCCCCAGTGAGCCGACCCGCTATCCTTGGCCGAATAAGAACCGGTTCATCAGGGGGAACTGTGAAACGTCCGACGATCGCTGACATCGCCCGTCGTGCCGGCGTGTCCAAGGGCGCCGTCTCCTACGCGCTCAACGGGCAGCCAGGGGTCTCGGAGGCCACCCGCGCCAACATCCTCGCGATCTCCAAGGAACTCGGCTGGCAGCCCAACAGCGCGGCGCGCGCCCTCAACGGTGCCCGCGCCCGCACCATCGGCCTCGCGCTGTTCCGCCCGGCCCGCACCCTGGGCATGGAACCGTTCTTCATGGAGCTGATCAGCGGTATCGAGGCCGAGCTCGCGGACCGGTCCTACGCGTTGATGCTGCAGGTGGTCACCGACCACGCGCAGGAGATCGAGGTGTACCGGCGCTGGTGGGGGGAGGGGCGCGTCGACGGCGCCTTTCTGGTGGACCTGCACCTCGACGACGCCCGGGTGGAGGCGATGCGGTCACTGAACATGCCGGTCGTGGTGATCGGGCATCCCTCGCAGGCGGGTCCGCTGAGCACGGTCTGGTCGGACGACGGCCTGGCCATCAGGGAGACCGTGGAGTATCTGGTGGCGCTGGGGCACCGGAGCATCGCCAGGGTCGCGGGGCTGCCCAGGCTCGTGCACACCACGCTGCGCGACCAGGCCTTCGTTCAGGCGTGCCAGGACGCGGGCCCGGGGCGCGTCGAGCATCTGATCGTCCACACCGACTACACCGGCGAGGAAGGGGCCAGGATGACCAGGCGGCTGCTCAGCTCGCCCCGGCGGCCCACCGCCATCGTCTACGACAACGACATAATGGCCGTGGCCGGGTTGTCGGTGGCGCAGGAGATGGTTCTGGACGTTCCGGCCGACCTGTCGATCGTCGCCTGGGACGACTCTCCGCTCTCACAGGTCGTGCGCCCGCCGCTGACCGCGCTCACCCGGGACATCCCCGCCTACGGAGCCTGTGCCGCCCGTCAGCTGCTCGCGCAGATCGCCGGAGAACCGGTCGACCTCTCGGTGGAGGACCGCCCTGCCACCCTGATCCCGCGCGGCAGCACCGGCCCCGTCCGCGGCCCGCGTTGACGGTCGGAGTCGACCGGTATCGGGGGCCGGCGCTCGCACCTCATGGGCAGGCTGGAGGAGGTGCTGGTCACCGGCTGACGATCTCGTACGGCGAGGCGGCGAAAACACGACAGAGGATGTCCTGTTTTCGCGCCACGCTCGTCCCATGAACAGGACGCTGGAAGGAAAGGTCGCCCTGGTCGCCGGGGCGACGAGGGGAACCGGCCGGGGGATCGCGGTGGAACTGGGCGCCGCGGGCGCCACGGTCTACTGCACGGGCAGGAGCACGCGGCGGCGGCGCTCGGAGATGAACCGGCCGGAGACCGTCGAGGAGACGGCCGAGCGCGTGACCCGCGCCGGCGGGCAGGGCATCGCGGTCGAGGTGGACCACCTGGAGCCGGAGCGGGTGCGCGCCCTGGTGGAGCGGATCCGGCGCGAGCGGGGAAGGCTCGATCTCCTCGTCAACGACATCTGGGGCGCCGACCCGCTGGCGGAGTGGAACGTCCCCGTCTGGAAACACTCGCTCGACGACGGCCTGCGCATCCTCCGGCTGGCGATCGACACCCACCTGATCACCAGCCATCACGCCCTGCCGCTGCTGATCGAGAACCCCGGCGGCCTGGTGGTCGAGGTGACCGACGGCACCCTGGAGTACAACCTGGCCAACTACCGGCTCTCGGCCTTCTACGACCTGGCCAAGCTCTCGGTGAACCGCCTGGCCTTCACCCAGGCGCACGAGCTGCGCCCGCACGGCTGCTGCGCGGTCTCGCTGACCCCCGGCTGGCTCCGCTCGGAGAGCATGCTGGAGAACTTCGGCGTCACCGAGGAGAACTGGCGGGACGCCACGGCGAAGCAGCCGCACTTCGTGATCTCCGAGTCGCCCTCCTACACCGGGCGCGCGGTCGTCGCCCTCGCCGCCGACGAGGACAGGATGCGCTGGTCGGGGCAGTCCACCTCCAGCGGGCGGCTCGCCCAGGTGTACGGCTTCACCGACCTCGACGGCAGCAGGCCCGACGCCTGGCGCTATATCGAGGAGGTCGAGAGCAAGGGCAGGCCCGCCGACGCCACCGGCTACCGCTGACCGGCGCCGGGAGCGGTCACCCGGCTGACCCGCCGCTGCCGCCCGAGGAGCCGTACAGGTCATGCATGCGGGCGGCGGCACCGGCGACGCGGGTACGGAGGTCGGGCGGGTCGAGGACCTCGGCCTCCGGGCCGAAGCGGAGGACCTGGCCGTAGGCGACCTCCAGCGACTCGACGGGCAGGCGGAGCGTGACCCACCCCTGTCCGTCGGGCTCGCCGGCGGAGGCCAGCGCGTCGTCGAGGGCCGCCCGATCGGCGATGACGGGGAGCAGGCGAAGGGCGGCGGGGCTGAGCCTCACGGTGACGTCCGTGGTGAGCAGGGAGTTCGCGAATCGTGCCGACTTCTCGCTCCAGAACGCGGCCAGGTCGAAGGCGCCGTCCCGCTCGAAGCGCAGGGCGGGGTGGAGCTCGACCTCGTCGAAGCGATCGACCCGATAGATCGCGGACCGGGTCGCCAGGTACCAGACCCCCGCCTTCAGCACCAGCCCGTACGGCTCCAGACGCCGCCGGGCGGCCCCGGCCCCTCCGGTCTGCCCGGTCTGCCCGGTCTGTTCGGCCGGGCGGGAACGGGCGGCGCGCCGGTAACGGGCGGTGACCGGGTGGTCACCCCATACGGCCCTGGCCAGCGGTGCCAGTGCGGTAGGGGGAGGCCGCTCGTTCGCGAACCAGCCGGGGGCGTCCAGGTGGAAGCGTTGCGCGGCGGTCGCGGGGGCGTCCCGCAGGCCGGGGGAGAGCGCGGCCGAGGCCTTCAGCCGCGCCGTGGCGGCCACCTCGCCCAGTCCCATCTCCCGCAGCGCCTCGGGCACGCCCGACAGGAACAGCGCCTCGGCCTCGGCGCGGTCCAGCCCGGTGAGGCGGGTGCGGTATCCGTCCAGCAGCCGGTAGCCGCCGCCCCGCCCCCGGTCGGCGTAGACCGGCACGCCGGCCTCCGACAGGGCGAGCACGTCACGGTGGACGGTCCGCTCGGAGATCTCCAGCTCCCGGGAGAGCTCCATCGCGGTCATCCGGCCCCGAGCCTGGAGCAGCAGCACCAACGACATCAACCTGGCCGCGCGCATCCCCCGACCCTAGTGCGCGGGCCGGGGGATCCTCACCGGCCTTTCGGGGGGAACCGGGCCCCGTCGCGGAACCCGTTGAAGGCGGGCGGTCACCAGCCTGGCCGCGGCACGCCCGCGACGGCGGGTGATGTGAGGCCGGGCGAGGTCAGTCCGGGACGAGGGGGAGCACGACCGCGGACGGGTGGGCCGGGTCGTGGAAGATCTCGTAGTCGTTCGTGACCATCGCGCTGCCCGTGCCCAGGGGCTCGCCGGTGCCGAGGTTGCGGGCGATCCGGGGATAGGCGCCGCCGGCGACGTGCAGGCGGATCCGGTGGCCGCGGCGGAACCTGTGGCCGATCGGCCACAGGTCCACCCCGACCCGGCGGATCCCGTCATCCCCGGCGACCGGAGCGCCGGGAACCAGGCGGCGCACGCCCTCGCACACGTTGTAGGAGGCACCGTCCGGATGCACGTCGCAGACCCGGACCACCACGTCGCAGTGCTCGCTGCCGGTGCGGACGTACAGTTCGGCGGAGACCGGGCCGATCATCTCGGTGTCCCGCCGTAGCTCGGGGCCGGTGTAGACGAGCACGTCGCGCCGGGCCTCCAGCCTGCGGTTGTCGCGCGGCTCGGAGTTGCCGAGCAGGACCGGGCCGCCCTGCGCGGGCGTCGGGTGCGCGGGGTCGTAGCGGAAACGGCCGGGTTCGGCGTCGCCGGAGCCGCCGGAGCCGCCGGGGGAGAGGGCGAAGCCGGGCCGCAGGTGCCAGCGCTGCTCCCGCATCCGGGGAACCGGCCAGTCGGGATAGTCACGCCACTCGTTCGCGCCCGTCACGTACAGCCGGACCGGTTGCTCGCGCAGCCCCGAAGGGTCGCCAAGCAGGTGCGCCCGAAACCAGGCGAGCGCCTCGGCGTTGGCCACCCGGCTGTGCCGCACGTCCGCGTGATACCAGGGGCCGATCGTCAGGTACGGGTGCCGCCCCGCGGCCCGCATCGCCGCGTAATCCTTGATCTGCCACGGCAGGAAGACGTCGTACCAGCCGCCGGCCATGGTGACCGCGGCCTCCACCTCGCCCACCGAGGCGGAGAAGTCACGCCTGCCCCAGTAGGCCGCGGGCTCGGCGTGGTGGGCCAGCAGATCCTGGAAGAACGGCATGCCCCTGCCCGTGGACAGCCTGTCCAACTCCCCGAGCGGGCGCCCCGACAGGGCCGCGCGCCGAGTCCTGCGCGGGGCGAGCAGCGCGCCCGCCCCACCGAGAGGGCCGTCGATGGCGGCGGTCAGCGTGGTCCACATCAGCGACGACTCCAGGGCGAACGCCCCGCCCACGTAGGCGGCGTCCCGGAACTGGGAGGCGGTCACCGAGGTGGCCATGGCCTTGAGGTCGGGCCCGGCGAAAGGGGCGATCGCCCACTGGGCGTAGCCCAGGTAGGAGGGGCCGTGCATGGCCAGGTTCCCGCCGTACCAGGTCTGGCCGCGCAGCCAGGACAGCGTGGCCAGGCCGTCGTCGTGCTCGTCGCCGAGCGGGTCGAGCAGGCCACCGGAGCCGAACCCGCCCCGGCAGCTCTGGATCACGACCTGGAATCCGCGCCGCGCGAAGCCGCGGCCGAAGGCCAGCCCGAACACGCCGCGCCTTCCGTACGGCGAGCGGATCAGGATCGTGGGCGGCCGTACGGCGCCGGTCGGAACGTAGTGGTCGGCCAGCAGCGTGACCCCGTCGGGCATCGGTACCGGCAGGTCGCGCTGGATCGCGACCCGATGCACGGCCGGCCGCGGCCATGTGATCGTCGACATGTGCTCTCCTCACGCCGCTCCATACCTACTAACTGGTAACAGAACATGGCTCTGACGGCCAGGGTGTATCGCTGTGAGGCTCGCCATCCTCGTGCTCGGCCCCGGTTCGAGGCCCGGGGGCGAGGCCGTCGCGTGGCCACGTTGCATGATCACGGTCGTCGCCGGTACTGTGGCGACATGCGATACCCGGTTGCCCTTCGGTGGTGGCGCCGCTTCTAGGCGGCGCAGGTTTCGCATTCGCGAGCAGACAGACGGCCGCCCAGGGAGGCGGCCTTCTCTGCGTCCGCTCCCTCTGGGCATCAGGGAAATCAAAGGGGCGATAACGCAGTGGAGACGAGCCGATATACCACCGCCGGCGGCGTGGGGATCGAGGTCACCGCGTCCGACGTGCCGGAGACGGTGCTTGAGGACGTCGTCACGACGCTCGGCGAGCGCCGTGGTGGAGTGCTCTCCTCCGGGATGGAGTATCCCGGCCGCTACAGCCGATGGCACCTCGCCTACGTCGATCCCTGCCTGGAGATCGTGGCCAGGGGACGCAGGATCTCCGCCCGCGCGCTGAACGCCCGCGGCAGGGTGGTGCTGCCCGCCGTCGTGTCCTGCCTGCTGGCGGCGGGCAAGCCCGTCGAGGAGCCGACAGGCGATTTCGTCGAGGTGCACGTGGCGGAGTCCGAGGACATCCTCCCCGAGGAGATGCGCAGCCGCCGTCCCACGGTCTTCACCGCGATCCGCGAGGTCATCGCCGTGTTCAAGGGCGAGGACGAGCACCTGGGCCTGTACGGCTCCTTCGGCTACGACCTGGCCTTCCAGTTCGAGCCGATCAAGCAGGTCCTGCCGCGGGGCGCCGACCAGCGCGACCTCGTGCTGCACCTGCCCGACCGGGTGATGGTGATCGACCGCAAGCGGGAGACCAGCAAGGAGTTCCGCTACGAGTTCACGGTGGACGGCCTCTCCACCCACGGGCTGGCCCGCGAGGGGGAGGTCGTACCGCTGCCCCCCGCGCCGTCCGAGCTCCCGGCCGACCCCGAGAAGGGCTCCTACGCCCAGGTGGTGGCCGCGGCCAAGGAGAAGTTCGTCCGGGGCGACCTGTTCGAGGTCGTTCCCGGTCAGGTCTTCCACGCGCCCTGCGCCGACCCGGCGGCCTTCTACCGGGAACTGCGCCAGGTCAATCCGGCACCGTACGAGTTCCTGTTCAACCTCGGTGAGGGCGAGCACCTGGTCGGCGCCTCCCCGGAGATGTACGTCCGGGTCAGCGGCGACCGTGTCGAGACCTGCCCCATCTCCGGCACCATCGCCAGGGGCAGCAACCCGGTCGAGGACGCCGACGCGATCCGCACCCTCCTGTCCAGCGTCAAGGAGGAGTCGGAGCTGACCATGTGCACGGACGTGGACCGCAACGACAAGTCGCGCATCTGCGTGCCGGGGACGGTCCAGGTCATCGGGCGGCGCCAGATCGAGATGTACTCCAGGCTGATCCACACCGTCGACCACATCGAGGGCCGGCTGCGGCCGGAGTTCGACGCGCTCGACGCCTTCCTCACCCACATGTGGGCCGTCACCGTCACCGGTGCCCCCAAGACCTGGGCCATGCAGTTCATCGAGGACCACGAGGCCACCACCCGCCGCTGGTACGGCGGAGCGGTCGGCTACATCGGCTTCGACGGCTCGATGAACACCGGCCTGACCCTGCGCACCGCGCAGATCCGCGGCGGGGTCGCCACCGTCAGAGCCGGGGCCACGCTGCTGTTCGACTCCGACCCCGCCTCCGAGGAGCGGGAGACCGAGCTCAAGGCCAGCGCCCTGCTGGGCGCTCTGGCGGCGGTCGGCGTGACCCCGCAGGAGCAGGCCGAGCCCCAGGTGGCCGCGGCGCCGCCGGGAAGCGGGATGAAGATCCTGCTCGTCGACTGCGAGGACTCCTTCGTCAACACCCTCGCCGACTACTTCCGCCAGCAGGGCGCCGAGGTCGTCACGCTCAGGCACGGCTTCCCCGTCACGATGATCGACGAGATCGCGCCGTCCCTGGTGGTGCTGTCGCCGGGCCCCGGCTGGCCCTCCGACTTCGGGCTCCCCGCCCTGATCGACGCCCTCTACGAGCGCGACCTGCCGGTGTTCGGCGTCTGCCTCGGACTGCAGGGCATGGTGGAGCAGGCGGGCGGCACACTGGAGCTGCTGTCCTACCCCGAGCACGGCAAGCGTGGCCGGGTCCGGCGGCTGGGCGACAGCGCCCTGCTCGACGGGCTCCCCGAGGAGTTCACCGCCGCGCGCTACCACTCGGTCCACGTCAAGCAGCCGGGTGTCGCCGGTTTCACCGCCACCGCGCTCACCCCCGACGGCGCGGTGATGGCGATCGAGGACGTGCAGCGGCGCCGCTTCGCCGTGCAGTTCCACCCCGAGTCGATCCTCACCGCGGAGGGAGGCGCGGGAGCGAAGATCATCGCCAACGTTCTCCGGCTCTGCCGCACGTCCGGGTAAAGAAGCGGTATTTCGAACCCGGCCCTCACCTCGGGTGACCATCATGTTCAGCGAGGGGATCGCCGGGTTCACCCGGCAGGTGAATCGCTTCTCCGCTACGGTTCTCGGGTTCGAAACGGCCAGAGCCTGGCCGTCGCCCACCTCGGCCGAGGGAGGCGAGGAGCCGCTCCCATCGGGAAGCGGAGGAGTCAGAGAGTTCTCCCCGTCGTAGGGACCGCAGGGGTGACGGCCGGACCTGGCCGCCGCCCCCGCGACCGGGGGAGGAGCGGGCATGAGGTCGGACGGTGTGCTGCCCGTCGAACTGCCCGACGCCGTACGGGAGGCGCTGCTGGCGCCGCTGGTCGACCAGAACTGTCACGGCGTGCGCCGTGACGACCTGACCAGGGCCCGGTTCGAGACGCTGCTCAGCGACGCGGGAACTCCGGCGCCCCCCGGCACCACCCACTTCGACACCCCCGTCGGCACCGCGGTCCGTCGCTGGTGCGCGCCCGTCCTCGGTCTCGCCCCGCACGTGCCGCCGGCCGTGTACCTGGCCCGCAGGGCGGAGTTGGGCGCCACCGAGGTGAACCGGCGACTGCTGGGCGCCGCGGGGATAGCCACCTTCCTGTTCGACGGATTCGACCGCTTCGACGGCCTGGACGGTGATCTCGACGGCGATCTCGACGGTGACCTCGGCAGGCCCGAGGTGCTGCCACCGGCCGAGATGGGCCAGGCGGGTGGCGCCGGCACCGCGCGGGTCGTCCACATCGAGCGGGCCGAGGAGGAGGTGGCCAGGACCGCGGTCTCGGGGGTCTCCTACATCTCGGCCCTCGCCCAGAGCCTCGCCGCGCGGGCCGTCCGCGCCGTCGCGCTGAAGTCGGTCACGGCCCACAGATCCGGGCTCCATCTCGACCCGGCCAGGCCGAGCCGGGGAGCGGTGATCGCGGCGGCCACTCGGCGGCTGGCCTGCCCGGGTGAGCGGCTCATCGATCAGGTGCTCCTGCGCCACCTGCTCTGGACGGCCGTCGACGTGGCCAGGGAGTACGGGCGGCCGCTGCAGTTCCACACCGGTCACCCCCACTACGGCGGCGCGCGCCAGGGGGCCCATGCCGGTCGCGGCGGTCCTGCGGTTCACGGCGGTCGCGTGGATGCCGGCGCTTTCGGGACTCCCGACGCCGTCGAAGGCCGCGCGGTCCCCGGCCGGTACGGTACGGGTCCGGCACCGATGACCGGCTTCATCATGGCTGTGCAGCCGGTGGGTGTGCCCGTCGTCCTGTTGCACTGTCACCCGTTCCACCGCCGGGCGGCCTACCTCGCCGGTGTGCTCCCGCATGTCTACGTCGACGTGGGCGCGGCGCTGACCCGCAGCGCCACGGGCTCGGCCGCGGTCATGGCGGAGCTGCTCGAACTGGCACCGTTCCACAAGCAGTTGTTCGGCTCCGGCGGCCACGGCGTGGCGGAGACCTGCCACCTTGGAGCCCTGCACTACCGGCGAGGACTGGCCGGGGCGCTCGCCGCGCGACTGGCGGACGGTGAGTGGAGCGCCTCGGACGCCGTCCGGGTGGCCCAGATGATCGGCTCAGGCAACGCCCGCCGGATCTACCGGCTGTGAGCGGTGCCCGTCTTCGGGGCGGCGGGGCTCCCCATGCCGTTACGGTCTACGATATGCGCGACCGGCGAGGCGATGAGGGGGATTCAGTTGACGGGCGATGAGGCAGAGGCACGTTTTCTTGACGACGTGACCGTGGAGTTGGTCAAGCACAGCGCCTCCGACTCCGACGTGCTCTGGGCGGCGCGGGTCTCGACCGCGGGGGAACAGTCCCTGGAGGAGGTCGGCAAGGATCCCGCGCGGTCCAAGGGGCTGATCAACTTCCTGATGCGCGACCGGCACGGCAGCCCCTTCGAGCACAACTCGATGACCTTCCTGGTCAGCGCGCCGATCTTCGTCTTCCGTGAATTTCACCGCCATAGGGTTGGATGGTCGTATAACGAGGAAAGCGGGCGTTATCGTGAGCTTCAGCCCAATTTCTATGTTCCGGGGATGGAGCGGAAGCTGGTTCAGGAAGGCCGGCCGGGTAAGTACGTCTTCGTCGAGGGCAGTGCCGAGCAGCACAAGGTCGTTACCGAGGTGATGGAGGCGTCCTACCGGCAGTCCTACGCCGCCTACCAGGAGATGCTGGAGGCCGGCATCGCCCGCGAGGTGGCCAGGGCGGTGCTGCCCGTCGGGCTGTTCTCCTCGATGTACGCCACCTGCAATGCCCGTTCGCTCATGCACTTCCTCTCCCTGCGCACCAAGAACGAGCAGGCCAAGGTGCCCTCGTTCCCGCAGCGTGAGATCGAGATGGTGGCGGAGAAGATGGAGGCCGCCTGGGCGGCGCTGATGCCCCTCACGCACGAGGCCTTCGTGGCCGGCGGCAGGGTCGCGCCCTAGGTCCTGCCGCCCGCCGGGTCTTCGGCCCGCTCTCCGAGGTCTCGCATGGACCGTGGTCCGGGACGCGGGCGGGTCAGCTCGTGGTCTCCTGGCGGCGCGAGAGGGTGGGCAGGACGAGGATCTCGGCCCCCGGGGGCAGCGTGCAGTCGAGGCCGCCGAGATGCCGGGCGTTCTCGCCGCAGACGAACATGCTGATGTGGCGGCGGATGCTCCCGTAGTCGTCGCGGAGCCGCTGCTCCAGGGACGGGTGCGTACGGCGGAGCGTGTCGAGGGCGGAACCCAGCGTGGGGTCGCCGTCCTCATGGTCGGCGACGGCGAAGACGCGGACCTCGGTGCTCTCGCCGGCCCAGTGCCGCAGGGGGGCGGGAAGCATGAAGGTCACCAGCGTGACGGGTCTGGCCATCGGTTCAGAGCGCCGTGTGGTGCGGGGCGGGCATGGCCGGTGCGCCCGAGGGGCGGGTGCCGCGGCCGGGGGTGGCCGCATGCCGGAGGCGGGCGTGGCCCTGGCCGTGGAGGGCCCACCGGAGGGCCCATCGGAGGGTCCGCCGCCGGTGGAGGGGACCGGGGGCGGATTCGTGCGGATGGACGGCTCTGGCGGGGACGTGCGGGGAACGGGGGTGGCGGTCGAGAGGGGGGCACGGGCTGTGAGGGGGGCAGTCGTGCATGACCATCTCCTTTCGGATTGGGCCTCATGCTGCCATGCCATACCGTGTCCCGCCGGGCTCTGTGGAATTTGCGTGATCACTTTGGGGGATTAATCCTGATTGTCGGTCAAGGCTCGCCCTGCGCGATGTCCCGGTGGATGTGGGCCAGGGGCATCCCGCCCTGCTGGAGCCGGTGGACCGTCTCGTTGACCATGGCGGTCGGGCCGCAGACGTAGGCCTCGTGGTCGGACCAGGAGTGGAACCGCTCCATCACCTCGGCCACCTGGCCCCGCATGCCGTCGTACCCCGGTTGTCCGGAGACCACGGGGAGCACCCGCAGCCACGGGAAGGCCGACGCCATCCGGAGCAGGTCGGTCAGGTCGTAGAGTTCCCCGGCGGTGCGGGCGCCGTGGAGCAGGTGGATGTTGGGGCGGCGACCGGAGCCGATCACATGCTCCAGGATGGCCTTGATCGGTGCCAGGCCGGTGCCGCCGGCCACGCACAGGATGTCGCGTCCGGAGTCGGTGGGAACCATGGTGCCGATCGGGGGCCCCAGCATCAGGTTGTCTCCGATCCGGGTGCGCTGGACCAGCGTGGTGGAGACCCAGCCGCCGGAGACCGCGCGGACGTGCAGGCGGATCGTGTTGTCGTCCCGGGGTGCGTTCGCGATGGAGAACGTGCGCCAGACGCGTGGCCAGCGTGCGGTCTGCACGCTGACGTACTGGCCGGGCAGGTAGGGCAGGTCCTGGTCGAGCCGTAAGGTGATCACCGCGATGTCCGGGGTGCGGACTTCGTGGTCGATCACCTCGGCCAGCCACCAGGCGGGGGACACCCCCGCGTCGGACTCGGCCGATTCGATCATGAGATTGGCGGCGGCGGTGTAGGCGGCGGTCCATGCCGCCTCTATCTCGGGGGTCCAGATCTCGGCGGCGAAGCGCCTGACCGTGGCCAGGAGCGCGTTGCCGATCGCGGTGTAGTGCTCGGCGAGCACGCCGTACTTCCGGTGGTCGCGGCCGAGTTGACTCAGGAACGAGGCCAGGCTGTCGGGACTGTCCAGGCTCCAGACGATTCTGGTCAGCGCGCCGAACAGGCGGTCGCGCTGTACGTCCATCGCCGGAGGGAACATCGTCCGCAGGTGCGGGCTCTCGGCGAACAGACGTCCGTAGAAGTATGCCGCGGCCTTGTCCGCGACAGGTTCGACGACGGCGAAGCTTTCCTTGACGAGACGCGGATTCAAAGACATTTAACGAACCCACCCTAATTGATCGGCTCAAAGTCCGATCACGCAGATCCACCTCCCTGACGGCTCCGGGTGACGAGCGACCGGTAGCCCCGGCTCACCTGATCACTCGAAATTTAAGTCTTCCATCACCAGGTAGGCGTCACAACCGTTTCTCGACAATACGGTGGGAAGTCTAACTATCCGTAATTAGAGCGTTATTTTGTGTGACCGAACAATATGGTGCGAGGAAAGTAAGCGAATAATAATCACGTTCGTTCTGAGTGGTGGGCCCGCCGTTCGAGAGATTTCCCGTCATTCCGGAGTTTCGGGTCGCCGGAGGTGTGATCCTCTCCGCCGTGGCGGCCGGGCGACACTGACACCTCGACGCCTTCCGCGGTCGACCGGACCCGGCGGGTAAAGTGCCGATCATGCCGTTGCACCCGCAGGCCGAGGCCTACCTGAAGACTTTCCAGACGGACCTCGGTGTCCCGCTCTCCACACTCACCCCCGAGGCGATCGTCGCGATGCGGGCCCTCGACGCCTTCGCCGAGCAACGTGGTCCGATCATCCCGCTCCCGCTGGTCAGGGATGACGTCGTCGCGGGCGTGCCGGTCCGCGTCTACCGGCCGGAGGAGGACGACCGTCCCCTCCCGGGGATCGTCTACTTTCACGGTGGAGGCTGGGTCTTCGGCAGTGTCGACCGCAACGACGCCCTCGGCCGTGACCTCGCGGTGCGCAACGGGGCGGTCGTGATCTCGGTCGACTACCGGCTCGCCCCCGACCACCCCTTCCCCGCGGCGGCCGACGACGCCTGGAGCGTCGTCCGGGACGTCTTCGGCCGCCCCGGCGTCTACGGGGTCGACCCCGAGCGCATCGCGGTCTGCGGCGACAGCGCCGGGGGCAACCTGGCCGCCGTGGCCGCCTGGCAGGCCAGGGACGCCGGGCTCAGGCTGGCCCACCAGCTGCTCGTCTACCCGATAGCCGACGTGGCCATGGACACCGGGAGTTACCGCGCCTACGCCGGCGGTTTCGGGCTCGGCGCCGACGAGATGGCCTGGTTCGTCGCGCAGTACGGCGGTGATCCGGTCGACCCCCGGCTGGCTCCCGTCCGGCTGGCCGACAAGGCCGGTCTGGCCCCGGCGACGGTGATCACCGCCGAGTGCGACCCGCTCTGTGACGAGGGTGAGGAATACGCCGCCCAGCTGGCCGCAGCCGGGGTGCCGGTCGAGGTCAGGAGGTACGAGGGGGCGATCCACGGCTTCTTCGGCCTGCCGGGCTTCTTCGACCAGGCGACCGAGGCGCGCGAGTACGCCGCGGCCCGTCTCGCGGAGGCTTTCCAATAGGGGTGCGCCCGGCTCCGGACGGGCGGGGCGCACCCGGCGATCAGGTCAGAAGCTCCTGGGAAGTCCGAGCACCTGGGTGGCCAGGTAGTTGAGCAGGAGCTCCTCGGTGACGGGGGCGACCTTGCCGATGCGGGCGTCGGCCAGCAGGCGGGCCACCGGGTACTCCAGCGAGTAGGCCATGCCGCCGTGCGTCTGGAACGCGTGGTCGGCCGCCTCCCAGGCCGCCTGGGAGGCGGTCAGCTTGGCGATGTTGGCCTCGGTGCCGCAGGGCAACTGCCTGTCGAACAGCCAGGCGGCCTTGTACAGCATCAGCCTGGCCAGCTCGATCTTGGCCTTGACCTGGGCGAGGGGGAAGGCGATGGCCTGGTTGGCGCCGATCGGACGGCCGAACACCTCGCGCTCCTTGGCGTACTGCACGGCCACCCGCAGCGCCACCTCGGCGCCGCCGAGCGCGGAGGCGGCCAGCAGGACGCGCTCGGGGTTGAGGATGTCCCACAGCACCAGCGCGCCCTGGTCGACCTCACCGACCACGTTCCTCTCCGGGACCCGCAGGTCGTCTATGAAGACCATGTTGGACGGGGTGGTGTTGGCGCCCATCTTCGGGATCGGCTGGAAGGAGAGCCGGCCGGCCGCGACGGCCTCGGGGACGTTCACCAGCAGGACGGTCAGGCCGTTGGTGCGGGGCTTGGCCTCGGCGGCCGGGATGGTCCGGGTGACCAGAAGCATCCAGGTGGCGCGCTGCACGCCGGTGATCCAGATCTTCTGGCCGTTGACGACGAACTCCGCCCCGTCGTGACGGGCGGAGGTGGAGATGCCCAGGGCGTTGGACCCGGCGTCGGGCTCGGTCAGCGCGAAACAGGTCTCCAGCTCGCCGGTGGCCAGCCTGGGCAGCAGTTCGTCGCGCTGCCAGGGGCTGCCGTGCCTGGCCAGGGTCATGGCGCCGAACCCGGGGGTGAGCACGTAGGTGAACGCCGAACCGCCGGCCGAGCCGGAGGCCGACAGGGTCTCGGTGGCCACGGCCAGCTCCAGCAGGCCCTGACCGCCGCCTCCGTACTCCTCGGGCACGGCCAGGCCGAGCCAGCCGCCCTTGGCCAGATCCTGCCAGACCTCCTCCGGCCAGCGTTTCTCGCTCTCGCACCGCTGCCAGTAGTCCAGGTCGTAGCGCGCGCAGATGTCGCCGACGCCGCGTTGGACGGCGAGGGCGCTCTCCGGAAGTGTGAAGTCCACGGTGACCAACTCCATTCTAGTTGCGCGCGCAATCGTAGAACGAAGTTCGGTAAGCCTCCAGTGCCACCGGGACGCGGGGATCAGTTCTGCTGGACGGCGTCCAGGCGCGGCCTGCGCGTGTGGTAGACGAAGGCAGGCGGTAGGTTGCCCCACACCGTGCGGCCCACGACGACCTCCTCGAAGGTGTCGATCAGGCGCTTCCTGAAACGCCGCGCGGGAGGAAGGCGCTTGGCGAAGCTGTAGGCGAAGGTGGTGAAGGCCGTGTGCGGACCCATGATCGCGGTGACCGCGTTCAGCAGGCGGCCCTGTGTCTCCTCGGAGAACGCGGCCCAGGGGAGCCCACTCACGATCACGTCGGCCCTGGCGAGACCACGCTCCTGCAGCAACTGAGGCAGCCGTGCCGCGTCATCGGTCACGACGTCCACCCCGGGGTTCCTGGCGGCGAGGAAATCGGCCAGCCTGGGGTTGATCTCGACG
Organism: Streptosporangium sp. NPDC002544; assembly: GCF_040295965.1. NCBI lineage: Bacteria > Bacillati > Actinomycetota > Actinomycetes > Streptosporangiales > Streptosporangiaceae > Streptosporangium > Streptosporangium sp. NPDC002544. The sequence continues at coordinate 24,116 of NZ_JBEOWJ010000044.1, forward strand.
GCCATGTGGTGCCCCCGGCCTCCCAGCCTGCGCTGAATCTCCGCGGTGAACACGCCGGTGCCCGGGCCGAGTTCGACGATCACCGGATCCCCCCGGTGGGGGACCGGCGAGGCCACCGCCTCGGCAAGCCGCCGCGAGCTCGGCGCCACCGCTCCGACGGTGCCCGGCGAGCGAATCCACTGCCCAAGAAAGAGCGTGGTGTCATTGGTCATGCTGTGAAGCGTAAGGGGTGCGCCGGGGCGTCGCGCGCGTCATCCGATACGATTTTCGGCCGCGCGGGAGGCGGTGCCCCCGAGGGGTGAACGCGCACCGGACGGAGAATCCGCCAAGAGGCGGACGGCGAGGTCAGCCCCCAGGGTGACGACCGGATGGATACCCCGCGGCCACGATGTGTTCCGAACCAGTCATCCAAGGTAAGGACACATAATATGCAGGAGGTCATCTCCCCGCGGAAACCGACGGAGGATCGCCTGGTCTCCGCGGGCCTGCTGTACGGCCTGCGCATCCTGGTCGTCGCCCAGGCGGCCGGCCTCATCGCCGCCGCCTCGTTCGCCGGCCAGGCGGTGCGCGGCGGGGAGGCGCTGGCCGAGACCCACGTACTGGCCGGGATGGTGGTGCATCTGATCGCACTGCTGCAGATCGTCGTGGCCGCCATGGTCTGGCGTCCCGGGCGAGGTGCCGGCTGGCCGGCGCTGGTCAGCGTCGGCCTCTTCCTGGTCGGGATGGCACAGCACTTCAGCTGGGAGGCGCTCGGCACCCACGTCCCCAGCGGGCTGGCCCTGTTCGGGATGACCGTCGCCGTGCTCGTCTGGGCCTGGTCCCCCGGCGCCGCCGTGCGCCGTTCCTGATCCGGACGGCGCCGCCCGGATCGGAACCACGCCGCCGCGCGGCCGCGGCGGCGTGGTTCCCCGCACTCCTCCCGCCTCCTCCCCGGGCCCTGTCGCGCCCCTGGGCGCCCCCTGGTCCCGCGCCTGACGCCCGGCGCCCGTGCCCCCGCCGGACGGCCGTACGGTCCGTGTGAGCTCCGCACGGGTAGGGTCGGCATCAGGCACGGGGAGGGAGACAGACCGGTGAATCCGGAAGCATCGGGAGCCGAAGATCGAATCTGGACGGTTCCCAACGCGTTGAGCCTGGCCAGGCTTCTGGGGGTGCCGGTCTTCCTCTGGCTGGTGCTGGGCCCGAAGGCCGACGGCTGGGCCGTCGCGCTGCTGATGCTGGCGGGGTTCTCCGACTGGCTCGACGGTAAGATCGCCCGCGCCTGGAACCAGACCAGCCGGCTCGGCCGCCTGCTCGACCCGCTGGCCGACCGGCTCTACATCCTGGCCACCCTGTTCGGCCTCGCCATGCGCGAGATCATCCCCTGGTGGCTGGCACTGGCCATCCCGCTGCGCGACGTGATGCTGCTGGGCATCCCGCTCATCCTGCGCCGCCTCGGCTACGGCCCGGCGTTGCCCGTGCACTTCCTCGGCAAGGCCGCCACCGCCAACCTCCTCTACGCCTTCCCTCTGCTCTTCCTCGCCCACCACGACGCCTGGTACGCCGATCCCGCCCGGATCGTCGGCTGGTCCCTGGCCATCTGGGGCACAGGTCTGTACTGGTGGTCCGGAGTGCTGTATTGGGTACAGGTGCGTCAGCTGACAAGCGAGGCCAAACGCCTTAAGAGGTGATCTGTGAAGGCCGTCGTCATGGCGGGCGGGGAGGGTACACGGCTCCGGCCGATGACCGCGAACCAGCCCAAGCCTCTCCTGCCCGTGATCAATCGGCCGATCATGGAGCACGTGCTGCGCCTCCTGAAACGGCACGGTTTCACCGAGACGGTGGTCACCGTGCAGTTCCTGGCGGCCCTGGTCCGTAACTACTTCGGCGACGGCGACGAACTCGGCATGAGCCTGTACTACGCCACCGAGGACACACCGCTCGGCACCGCGGGCAGCGTCAAGAACGCCGCGGACCGGCTGCGCGACGACCGCTTCCTGGTCATCTCCGGCGACGCGCTGACGGACATCGACCTGACGGACATGATCCGCTTCCACCGTGAGAACGGCGCGATGGTCACGATCGGGCTCAAGCGCGTTCCCAACCCGCTGGAGTTCGGCATCGTCATCGTCGACGACCAGGGGCGGGTGGAGCGCTTCCTGGAGAAGCCCACCTGGGGCCAGGTCTTCTCCGACACCGTCAACACCGGCATCTACGTGATGGAACCCGAGGTCCTCGACGAGATCGCGGCGGGGGAGTCCGTCGACTGGTCGGGAGACGTGTTCCCCCGGCTGCTGGAGCGCGGAGCCCCGCTGTACGGCTACGTGGCCGACGGCTACTGGGAGGACGTCGGCACCCACGAGAGCTACCTCAAGGCCCAGGCCGACGTCCTGTCGGGCCGGGTCAAGGTCGACATCGACGCCTTCGAGGTCTCGCCGGGCGTCTGGGTGGCCGAGGGAGCCTCGGTCGACACCGACGCCATCCTCAAGGGCCCGCTCTACGTCGGCGACTACGCCAAGGTCGAGGCGGGGGCCGAGCTGCGAGAGTACACCGTGCTGGGCAGCAACGCGGTGGTCAGGGAGGGGGCCTTCCTGCACCGCGCGGTCGTCCACGACAACGTCTACATCGGGCCCAGCGCCCACCTGCGCGGCTGCGTGATCGGCAAGAACACCGACCTGATGACCGCGGCCAGGGTCGAGGAGGGCGCCGTCATCGGCGACGAGTGCATCATCGAGGCCGAGGCGTACATCTCCTCCGGCGTCAAGATCTACCCGTTCAAGACCATCGAGGCCGGGGCGGTGATCAACAACAGCGTCATCTGGGAGCCGCGCGCCCAGCGAAACCTGTTCGGCCCCCGGGGGGTCTCGGGACTGGTCAACGTGGAGATCACCCCCGAGCTGTGCGTGCGGCTCGCCAGCGCCTACGCCACCACCCTGAAGAAGGGCGCCTCGGTCATCACCTCCCGCGACTCCTCCCGCGCGGCGCGGGCGCTGAAGCGGGCCGTGATCAGCGCCCTCAACGCCAGCGCGATCAACGTGCTCGACCTGGAGGCGTCCCCGCTCCCCGTGGCACGCTTCCACACCGCCAGGGAGAACGCGGTAGGCGGCATCGCGCTGCGCACCACCCCCGGCGACCCGCAGAGCGTCGACATCGTCTTCATGGACGAGCACGGCGCGGACCTGTCGCCGCCGGCCCAGCGCAAGCTGGACCGGGTCTTCTCCCGGCAGGAGTTCCGCCGCGCCTTCCCCGGCGAGATCGCCGAGCTGAGCTTCCCCGCCAGGGCGGTGGAGGACTACACGCACGAGCTGCTACGCCTGATCGACATCAACGGGGTCCGCGACGCCGACATGAAGGTCGTGGTCGACTGCGCGGGAGGCACCTCCTCGCTGGTGCTGCCCAGCCTGCTCGGCCGGGTCGGGGTGGACGTGCTGACCGTCAACAACCGGCTGGACGACGCCTCGCCCACCGAGACCCTCGCCGAGCGCCGCCGTGACCTGCAGCGCCTGTCAGAGCTCGTCAGCTCCTCCAGGGCGGCCTTCGGCGTGCGCTTCGACCCGGTGGGGGAGCGGGTCGCGCTGGTGGACGAGATGGGCCAGCTGATCAGCGAGGAGCGCGCCCTGCTGGTGGTGCTCGACCTGGTCGCGGCCGAGCGCCGCGGCGGCAGGGTGGCACTGCCGGTCACCACCACCCGGGTGGCCGAGCAGGTCTGCAGGTTCCACGGGGTCCAGGCCGAGTGGACGTCCACCGCGATCGACGCGCTCACCGCCGCCGCCAGGGGTCCGGAGATGATCTTCGCGGCCGACGGGCGCGGTGGTTTCATCGTGCCCGAGTTCGGCCCCACGGTGGACGGCCTGGCGGTGTTCCTGCGCCTGCTCGGGCTGGTCGCCAGGACCCGGCTCTCGCTCAGCCAGATCGACGCCAGGATACCCGAGGCCAAGCTGCTGCGCCGTACCGTGCCGACTCCGTGGGCGGCCAAGGGGGCGGTGATGCGCTCGGTCATCGAGGCCGCCGAGCACCACCGCATCGACACCACCGACGGGGTGCGGGTCGTCGCGGAGGACGGCAGCTGGACCCTGGTGCTGCCCGACCCGACCGAGGCGGTGACCCACCTGTGGGCCGAGGGGTTCGACGTCGACTCCGCCCAGACCCTGATCGAGCGCTGGGCGCGGGTGGTGGAGGAGGCCGCCGGCGGTTGAGGCGGCCCGCGCGACAAATACCGCGCGGCGCCATGGACCAGGGGCAGCGTCCCCTGTAACTTTGTCACCGACCGTACCCGCGGTTCAGCGTCAACCTTGACCTTCGCGCCTCATCACTGTATGTTGCGGCATTCGCAGTCTGAGAAAACACTTGAGAAGCGAAGAAGCGAGGCGCGCATCACTGAGCACCGTTGCCGCGTCTTCGCGGTAGGAGGCCGAGCCGATCGATGCCGAGCGTCTACTGCACGCAGTGCGGTCATGCCAATCCTGAGGATGCCCGTTTCTGTTCACGATGCGGGTCGCCGCTTACCAGGTCCGACACCCCCGGAGACAGCACATCGACGATCTCCCTCTCCGGGATCGAGGCCTATGAGGCGGAGACCGGTGAGACGCTTCTCGCCGAGCGGCAGGCCGTTGAGCAGTTGCCCGCCGGCACCGCGTTGCTGGTCGCGATGCGCGGCCCCAACGCCGGCAGTCGGTTCCTGCTCGACAGCGACCTCACCACCGTGGGCCGCCACCCCGAGAGCGACATCTTCCTCGACGACATCACGGTCTCGCGCCGTCACGTGGAGTTCTACCGGCGCGGCGGCGGTGTCTTCACTGTCCGCGACGTTGGTAGCCTGAACGGCACGTACGTCAATCGTGAGCGCATCGAGGAGGTCCCGCTGTACGGCGGGGACGAGGTGCAGATCGGTAAGTTCCGCCTCGTCTTCCTCACCCGCGGCGCCGCTGGAGGATGATGAGCTCGCAGGCCGCTCGTGCGCACATGAGCATCGGGGAGGTGCTCGCTCTCCTGCAGGGCGAGTTCCCCGACGTCAGCATCTCCAAGATTCGCTTCCTGGAGGGCGAGGGGCTGATCGAGCCGGAGCGCAGTCCCTCCGGCTATCGCAAGTTCACCTACGCCGACGTCGAGCGGCTCCGCTACATCCTCAGCGAGCAGCGTGATCGCTACCTGCCGCTGCGCGTGATCAAGGATCATCTGGAGGCGGCCGACCGCGAGGAGCGCCCGGCGGCCCGGCCGCGCGCCGTCCCCGACGACGCGCCCCCCGAGGTCCGCCTCACCCGCGAGGAGTTCCTCGCCGCCGCCGAGCTCGACGAGGAGACCCTCACCGAGCTGGAGGACTACGGTCTGCTGGCCGCCGTGGCCCGCTACTACGACGCCGAGGCACTGGTCGTGGCCCGCAGTGTGGGCGCCCTGGCCGCCTTCGGCCTGCGTGCCCGCCACCTGCGGGCGGTCAAGGCCGCCGCGGAACGCGAGGCGGGGCTGGTGGAACAGGCCGTCGCCCCGCTGCTGCGCCGTCGCGGCCCCGGCGCGATCGACCAGGCGGACGAGACGGCGAGGGAGATCTCCGGTCTCCTGCTGGAATTGCACGCCTCGTTGCTGCGTTCCGGAGTCCGTGGGGCACTGGGCCGGTGAGAGCCTGACCAGGCACTCGTACCCCCACGAGTGTTACGTTGAACAAACCGGTCGGAATCCAGCGAAGACGGAGCAGCCCGTGTTGCAGATGGAGGTCGTGGGCGTTCGAGTTGAAATGCCCTCTAACCAGCCGATCGTCCTGCTGAAAGAGACGCATGGGGAGCGTTACCTACCTATCTGGATCGGCATGACGGAAGCCACGGCGATCGCCATGGCCCAGGCCGAGGAACCACCACCCCGGCCACTTACCCACGACCTGTTCCGGGACGTGCTCGAAGGGCTCGGAGTCAGGTTGAACACTGTCAACATCGTCGCTTTACGCGACGGCATCTTCTTCGCGGATCTCGTGTTCTCCAACGGGGTCGAGGTGAGCGCGCGCCCTTCCGACTCGATCGCCTTGGCACTTCGCACCGGTGCACGTATCTTCGCGAGTGAGGATGTGGTACGGGAGGCAGGGGTGATCATCCCTGACGACCAGGAGGACGAGGTGGAGAAGTTCAGGGAGTTCCTTGACACGATCACGCCCGAGGACTTCGGCCGCGCGGGGTAGGAATTTCGGTGCATTTACGCTTCACGACGCGCCGGGTGGGGTCGTTGACTGGACTTGGCCCCAGTCCTACGGTGCAAGTGAAACCTGCGGTCGTGCGTAAACCCCCAGATCAGGCCGTGGGATGAGAGAAAGCCGGAGGTCCGCGTGGCGGTCAGCAGCGGCGAGGGTAGAAACGCCGACCAGGATGACCCGGAACGGCGCCAGTCGGCACGTCAGCGCGCGGGTGAAGAGGGTCTGCTGTTCGACGGGCAACCGGTGAAAGTGCCCGCCGACATCGGCTACAGGGGGCCGACGGCCTGTTCGGCGGCAGGAATCACCTACCGGCAACTCGACTACTGGGCACGCACCGGCCTGGTCGAGCCCACCGTGAGAGCCGCCCACGGCTCCGGCTCCCAGCGGCTGTACGGCTTCCGTGACATTCTGGTCCTCAAGGTTGTCAAGCGCCTTCTCGACACCGGTGTCTCCCTCCAGCAGATCCGCATCGCCGTGCAGCACCTGCGGGAGCGGGGCGTCAACGACCTGGCCCAGATCACTCTGATGAGCGACGGGGTGAGCGTCTACGAGTGCACCTCGCCGGACGAGGTCATCGACCTGCTCCAGGGGGGCCAGGGAGTCTTCGGTATCGCGCTGGGACGGGTGTGGCAGGAGGTGGAGGGCTCTCTCGCGGATCTTCCCGGCGAACGCGCGGAGTCGGGCGGGGGCCCTTTAGGCGATCATCAGGCCGATGAGTTGGCCCGTCGTCGCAGAGCACGACGAACCGGGTAAACTCGGACTCGCCATTGACCCTGTGCGGGAGAGACCCCGACCGCGATCGGGGCGCCGAAGGAGCAACCTCCCCGGAATCTCTCAGGCACCCTGTACCGCACGGACGAGGCAACTCTGGAAAGCAGACGCGCCCGCCAGGTGCGTCTCACCGACGGTGCAAGCCTCCCGGCAAGGGCAGGTGAAGCTCTCAGGTAGCGACCACGTCGCGATGACAGAGGGGGAGAACCGGCATATGCCCGCGCCCAGCACCGGTCTCCACCCCGCCCGAGAGGCTTCTCATGACCGATCTGTCATCGCTCAGCGAACTCGCCCCTCCGCCGTTCGCGACCCGTCACATCGGGCCCGACGACGCCGACCAGACCCGCATGCTGGAGGCGGTCGGGTTCGCCTCCGTCGCCGACCTGGTCGCGGTGGCCGTGCCCGAGGCGATCCGCTCCTTCGCCCGGCTGGGTCTGCCCCCGGCGGCAGGGGAGTCCGAGGCCCTCGCCGAGCTGCGGGTCCTCGCCGGGCGTAACACCGTGCTCACCTCGATGATCGGCCTGGGCTACCACGACACGATCACCCCGGGTGTCATCCGCCGCAACCTCCTGGAGAACCCGGGCTGGTACACCGCGTACACGCCCTACCAGCCGGAGATCTCCCAGGGCCGGCTGGAGGCCCTGATCAACTTCCAGACCGTCGTCTCCGACCTGACCGCCCTCGACGTCGCGGGGGCCTCCCTGCTGGACGAGGCCACCGCCGCGGCCGAGGCGATGACCCTGGCCCGCCGCGCGGGCCGCACCTCGTCGAAGGTGTTCGTGGTCGACGCCGACGCGCTGCCGCAGACCAAGGCGGTGTTGCGCACCCGTGCCGAGCCGCTCGGCATCGAGCTGGTCGAGAGCGACTTCACCGGAGGGCTTCCCGACTGCTTCGGCGTGCTCGTGCAGTACCCCGGCGCCAGCGGCAGGATTCGCGACTTCCGCGCCATCGCCGACGCCGCCCACGCGTGCGGTGCCCAGGTGGTCGCCGCCGCCGACCTGCTCGCCCTCACCCTCCTGGCCGCGCCGGGCGAGCTCGGCGCCGACATCGCGGTCGGCTCCTCGCAGCGCTTCGGCGTCCCCCTCGGCTTCGGCGGTCCGCACGCCGCCTACATGGCGGTCCGTGACGGACTCCAGCGCCAGCTGCCCGGCCGCCTGGTCGGCGTCTCCCAGGATGTCGAGGGACGTCCCGCCTACCGGCTCGCGCTCCAGACCCGCGAGCAGCACATCCGCCGGGAGAAGGCCACCAGCAACATCTGCACCGCGCAGGTGCTGCTCGCCGTGATCGCCGGCATGTACGCCGTCTACCACGGCCCCGAGGGGCTGCGCAGGATCGGCCGCCGCATCCACCGGCACGCCGTCGTGCTCGCCGAGGGGCTGCGCCAGGGCGGTGTCGAGGTGGTCCACGACACCTTCTTCGACACCGTGCTCGCCCGCGTGCCCGGGCGTGCCGCCGGGGTCGTCGCCGCGGCCCGGGAGAACGGCGTCAACCTGCGCCTGGTCGACGCCGACCACGTGGGCGTCACCTGCGACGAGAGGACCGAGGTTCTCCATCTGGAGCAGGTCCTGGCCGCCTTCGAGGTCAGCGGCACCGTGCTGGCCGACCTGGACGCCGCCGCGCACGACGCGCTGCCAGGCGCGCTGGCGCGGGTCGGCGACTACCTCACCCATCCGGTCTTCCACAGCCACCGCTCCGAGACGGCCATGCTGCGCTACCTGCGCAGGCTCCAGGACAAGGACGTCGCGCTGGACCGGTCGATGATCCCGCTGGGCTCCTGCACCATGAAGCTCAACGCGACCACCGAGATGGAGCCGATCACCTGGCCGGAGTTCGCCGGGCTGCACCCGTACGCGCCGGAGGACCAGGCGGCGGGCTACGCCGAGCTGATCGGGGAGCTGGAGCGCTGGCTGGCCGAGGTCACCGGTTATGACGCCGTGTCGATCCAGCCGAACGCCGGCTCCCAGGGCGAGTTCGCCGGCCTCCTGGCGATCCGCGCCTACCACACGGCGCGTGGCGAGTCGGATCGTGACGTCTGCCTGATCCCCTCGTCCGCGCACGGTACCAACGCCGCCAGCGCCGTGATGGCCGGCATGCGCGTCGCCGTGGTCGCCTGCGACGACAACGGCAACGTGGACCTCGACGACCTCGTCGCGAAGATCGAAAAGCACCGCGACCGGCTTGCCGCGATCATGGTGACCTACCCGTCCACGCACGGCGTGTACGAGGAGACGATCGTCGATGTCTGCGAGCTGGTGCACGAGGCCGGCGGGCAGGTCTACGTCGACGGCGCCAACCTCAACGCGCTGGTCGGCCTGGCCAGGCCGGGCGAGTTCGGGGCGGACGTCTCCCACCTCAACCTGCACAAGACCTTCTGCATCCCGCACGGCGGCGGCGGCCCCGGTGTCGGCCCGGTCGCGGTCCGCGCCCACCTGGCCGACTACCTGCCCGGTCACCCGCTGCGCGGCGGCTCGGCGGTCGGCCCGGTCTCGGCCGCCCCGTACGGCTCCGCGGGCATCCTGCCCATCTCCTGGGCCTACATCCGGATGATGGGTGCCGACGGGCTGAAGGCGGCCACCGAGCAGGCCATCCTGTCGGCCAACTACCTGGCCCGCAGGCTCGATCCCCACTACCCGGTTCTCTACACCGGCCGCGGCGGCCTCGTCGCCCACGAGTGCATCATCGATCTGCGCCAGATCACCAAGGAGACCGGGGTGACGGTCGACGACGTGGCCAAGCGCCTCGTCGACTACGGTTTCCACGCGCCGACCATGTCCTTCCCGGTGGCCGGCACGCTGATGATCGAGCCGACCGAGAGCGAGGACCTGGCCGAGCTCGACCGGTTCTGCGAGGCCATGATCGCGATTCGCGGTGAGATCGAGAAGGTCGCCTCCGGCGCCTACGACAGGGGCGACAACCCGCTGCGCAACGCCCCGCACACGGCCGACAGCCTCGTCGCCGACGAGTGGGAGCACCCCTACACCCGCACCGAGGCGGCCTACCCGCTGCCCTCGCTGCGCGAGGGCAAGTACTGGTCGCCGGTCCGCCGCATCGACCAGGCCTACGGAGACCGCAACCTGGTGTGCTCCTGCCCTCCCCTGGAGGCGTACGAAGACTGATCCTCACCGCGGCCCGCGTCTCGCGAGAACCACGTATCCGTAGGGAATGCGGGAGGACGGACGGCGCCCCGAGTCGTTAGGCTCGGGGCGTCTCCGTATCCGGGAAGGACCCTGCATGCCTGAGGTGGACACCCGTCCCTTGGACACCGCGCGAAGACTGGCCGAGTCCGGCGACCTCGACGGCGCCGCCGTGATCTTCGCGGAGCTGGCCGCCGACCCCGGCGAGCCCGATCGGGCACAGGCGGCGGTGGGCCTCGCCGTGGTGCTCCAGGAGCGCGGAGACGTGCCGGGCTCCCGCGCGGCCGCGCGCACCGCACTGGCGACGGGGCACCCGGAGTTCGCCGCCCAGGCCGCCTGCCTGCTCGCGGGGAGCTTCGAAAGGGAGGGGATGGCCGACCAGGCCCGCGCCGCCTGGCAGGCCGCGCTGGGCGTCGGCCACCCCGCCTACGTCCCGTCGGCGCACATGGCCCTCGCCAGGCTCGCCACGGACGCGGAGGAGGCCGAACGGTCGCTGCGTGACGCACTGGCCACCGGCGACCCGGAGGTCGCCCCTCGGGCCGCTCAGCGGCTGGCGGAGACGCTCATCGAGGAGGGGGAACCGGGGGAGGCCGCCCAGGTGCTGCTGGAGGCGCTCTCGGTGCCGGACGCGGCCGAGGTGCCGAGGCTGCGGGTGATGCTCGGCATCGCCCACCTGGAGCTGGCGTGCGCCGAGTTCTCCGGTGCGATCGAGGAGGGCGGCGACGTCGAGACCGGCGCGCTGGCCATCGAGCTCCTGGCCCGCACGCTCCCGCTCAGAGGACGCGGCGAGGACGCCGAGCGCGTTTGGCGCTACGGCCTCGACAGCGCCGACGCCGACCTCGCCGGTGAGGTCCGCCTCCGCCGGGGCCGCGACGTCTGAACCCCTGGGACGTCCATACCAGGGCTTCGGGGGCGGTGTCCGGTGTGACCGGAGCGCACCCGGCGGGACGCCGGTCGCTCCGGGAACCCGCGCCGCTCCTTCCGGGGCCCGGAACGGTCAGTCGCGCTCCCGCCGGCGGCTCAGGGCGTGGGCGACGTTGATCGCGATGATGCCGCCCCAGGCCAGCAGCAACCCGGCGCTGCCCGCCTCGGACGCCGCGATGGCGGTCAGCGGGATGCCCATGCCCATCGAGGCGAGCGCGATCGGGATCGAGGAGTTCCCGGCCTTGCGCGGCGGTGTCCCGCCTACCCCGGCGGCGTGCATCTCGGCCCGCACCCGCTGGGTGATGGTCGCGTCCAGGCGCGACACGAACGACTCGATGAGGGCGGTCTCGTACTCCGGCCCGAGATCACGGCGGGCCTCGAGAGTGGCCCGCATGTCCTGGCGGATATCTTGGTAGTCCTGCACCCTTCGATTGTTCTCCTTCACCGGCCGTCAGGCATCAGTCGTTAGGACGAGATCCGTGTCCCCCTCCGAGCCCGTGTCCCTCCCGGAGACCGTGCCGTCACTGGAGATCGCGACCCCGCACGGCCCGGCGCTGGTGGAGATCGACGAGGTGGCCTCCCCGCGCTTCCTGCTGGTGCTCACCCACGGCTCGGCCGGGGGAGTGGACGCCCCCGACCTGCTGGCGGTGCGGGACGCCGTGACGGCGGCCGGCGGGACCGTCGCGCGGGTGCTCCAGCCGTTCCGGATGCGCGGTGCCCGCGCGCCGGGCTCGGCGGCCAGACAGGACGAGGCGTGGGAGACGCTGGTGGCCGTCCTGCGCGAGCGCTACCCGGGGCTGCCGCTCGCGCAGGGCGGGAGGAGCAACGGGGCCAGGGTCGCCTGCCGTACGGCCCGGCGGGTCGAGGCCCGCGCGGTCGTCGCACTGGCCTTCCCGCTGCACCCGCCGGGCAAGCCGGAGCGGTCACGCGCCGGGGAGCTGCGCGCGGCGGGTGTGGATGTGCTGGTGGTGAACGGAGACCGCGATCCGTTCGGCGTGCCCGAAGCGGCGGATGCCGCGCGCCTGGTCGTGCTGCCGGGACAGGGCCATGACCTCGGGAAGGACCCCGCCAGGGTGGGCGAGGTGGTCGCCGAATGGCTCGACGCGAGGATGCGGCCGGGCCCGTGTGAGCCCGTGTGAGTTCGGCGTGGGTGCCGTCAGACGACGCCGGCCAGTGGCCGGTGTGGCTCGATGACGGCGCCGTCGGGGAGGAGCTCGCCGGTGTCTTCGAACAGCACCACACCGTTGCAGAGCAGGCTCCAGCCCTGCTCGGGGTGGGCCGCCATGGTGCGGGCGGCTTCGCGGTCCAGCGCCTCAGCGGGCGGACAGGACGGCTCGTGCGGGCACATCGGCGTGCCTCCGGATCTCTCGTGTCGGCTCGCCCTGGTCACGCCGGGTACGGGATGGGCATCGGACATCCGGCGGGCACCGTCACCGATGGGTCTCCGTTCCCACGCATGACGGGGGACGAGCATCTGAATGTTGACATATGGCCATGCGAGCCCTGATAGAGCGAGGCTCGCACATCAAGCAGATCAAGTGTGCGATCGATCGCACCTCGGCGACATAGCCCGTTAGGACTGTTTACGAACTGATAGAGGGCCAGTCCGTCAGGGCTTTATCAGGGGATGTGACCTATAACACAGCATGCCTCATATAAGGATATTCGGCCAAGCGCGACACGCCGCGAGTCAGGTAAACGATCGGTTACAACTTCCTGACGTGCGTCGATGTGGGCCTCCGCGTCCTACCGGTTACCGCGCGCCCAGGCCGGCCAGGAGTGCGTCCAGCCCGTACTCGAAATCGGCGTCCGCCCCGGGGCTGCCGCCTCCCTGCGAAGGGGGGCGCCACGGCTCGTTCTCGTCGCCGGAGGGCTCGGCCCAGCCCGACTGCTGCACCTCCACCGCCACCGCGCCGAAGACGTAGGCCCTCAGCGCCCGCACCGCTCCGGCCGCGTCGGTCAGCCCCGCGTCGGTCAGCTGGTCGGTCTGCTCCCTGATCGCGATCGCGGCCCGGCCCCTCGGGGGCTTGGTCAGGGCCAGCGCCAGCACCCCCGGGTGCTCCCTGAGCGCGGCGCGGCTCGCCCGGCACCAGGCCCTCGCGCTCTCCTGCCAGCTCTCGCCGGGCTCGACGTGGACCGTGGTGACATGCTCGGCCAGCGCGTCCATGAGGGCGTCCTTGCCGCGGGGCAGGTGGTGGTAGATGGCCATCGCCTCCACCTGGAGCGCGTCGCCCAGCCGTCGCATGGTCAGGCGCCGGAGCCCCTGGCCGTCGGCGATGTGGAGGGCGGCGTCGATGATGCGCTCCCTGGAGAGCGGGACGGGTGGTCGCTTGGCAGGCATGGAGGCATCCTGTCACCGGTGACCTTACTGCGTAAAGGAGGGCGCGCCGGGCAGATCGATCCGCTCCGCTCACCACCGGTCCGCGCACGCCCGGTACCGCGAGCCGGCTCCCGGTACGGCTGATCCCGAGTACGTGAGGTGGGGGTGAACGGCGTAGGCTACGACCGGTGACCTGCCGGAGGCGACCCGGCGACCGGTGAGAGAGGGCAGAAGATGGCGTTTTTCCGACCGAGCGTGAGCCGGGAGGCGGAGGTTCGCTACCACGCTGACCAGGAGGTCGGGAAGGGCTTCCCCGAGCTTCTGGAGAAGGCGCGCGCGGCCGAGGCCGACCTGCGCCGGGCGCAGGCCGATCTGGCTCCCGTGCAGGAACTGCGAGCCGCCGGGCTGGCCTTCGACAGGGCGCTGACCGAGGCTCTGCGCGCGGCCGAGGCCAACCAGCGCGCGACGTTCGGCATCAAGTCGTACGACGACCGGATCCGCCGCCGCAAGGGCAAGGCCACCCCTCGGGGTGCCGAGTGGACCGCCGAGGTGGACCGCCTGCGCACCCTGCGTGAGCAGAACCGGCTGACCGGCATCCCCCGGGTCCCGCGCCCGGTCGCCGCCGCCCGCTGAGCCGGGCGCACCGCCCTGCTCAGCGGGCGGCGTGCGCGGCGGAGGCGGTGAGCAGCCGCCGGACGTGAACGGCGGCCAGGACCGCCGCGCACCGCTCGGCCGCGTAGGTCTGGGCCATCCTGTGGTGTTCGGCGGAGAAGTCGGCCACCCCGTCGGCGACGAAGAACACCTCCACGTCCCCCATGAAGGCATCGCAGGCCGTCATCAGGCAGCCGATATGGGCGTAGATACCGGTGACGATGAGCTGGTCGCGGCCCTGTTCGGCGAGCAGATCACGGAGCGGGGTGCGGTGGAAGGCGCTGTAGCGCCACTTGGTGAGCCGGATGTCGGCCGGGCCTGGGGCGAGCGCGGTGACGATCTCCTGGGCGCCGGGGTCGGCACCCACTCCTGCTCCCCAGAAGTCCTCCAGCAGACCACGCTGTGCCGAGGTCTGTCCGCCCGGCTGGGCCGAGTAGACCACCGGGACACCGAGCTGCCAGGCCGTCTCGCGGAGACCGATGATCGCCGAGACCAGCTCCACGATCGGCGAGGTTCCCGGCGCGAACGCGTTGACGAAGTAGTTCTGCATGTCGTGGACGAGCAGCACCGCCCGGCGGGCGTCCGGTGTCCAGGAGACGCGGTTGACCGGCATCTCGTCCTCACGGGGCATCGGATAGGGGGTGATGGTTGGTATGGCCACGGCTGCCTCTCCTTCTTACCTTGTGCTCGGCGTCCCGGCCTGTACGGGGGGTCGCCGGGGGCGTGAGTACGTCCTGTGGGCCTTGGCGGTGGTGGTTCGGCTGGGTCTTCGCGAGCGGGAGCCGGTCGGGGATCTCACCTGCGGCCGGTCCCGCCTCGGAGGGGGGTCTTCGGCGCGGCCCGGCCGCCCCCGTCACGTCTCCGGTCTCTCTCCGGGGCGGGGGTCGGCATCCAGGTCCAGGCCGAGGGCGTGCAGGAGGGTACGGAACTTGGCGGAGGTTTCGGCCAGTTCCTCTTCGGGGACCGAGCCCGCCACGATCCCGCCGCCGGCGAACAGCCGGATGCCCGCGGCGGTCACCTCGGCGCAGCGGATCGCCACCGCCCACTCGCCGTTGCCCGAGGTGTCGCACCAGCCGACCATGCCGCTGTAGAAGCCCCGGTCGAAGGGTTCGATACCGGTGATCGCGGCGCGCGCCGCGGCGGTGGGGGTGCCGCAGACCGCGGGGGTCGGGTGCAGGGCGACGGCCAGGTCGAGCGCGGTGGTCCGGGGGTCGGCGAGCCGGCCGGTGATCCTGCTGGACAGGTGCCACATGGTCGAGGTGCAGATCAGTGACGGCTCGGACGGGACGCTCAGTGCCCGGCAGTGTGGGGCGAGCGCGGCGGCCACGGCCTGGACCACGACCGCGTGCTCATGCTGGTCCTTGGCCGAGCAGAGGAGCGCCGCCGCACGGCGGCGGTCCTCCGCGGGGTCGGCGCTGCGCGCGGCCGAGCCGGCCAGCGGGTTGGCGACGACGGCGGGACCGTCCCTGGAGACCAGTAGTTCCGGGCTGGCGCCCACCAGGGTCCGTCCGCCCGGCAGGTCGATGGCGAAGACGTGGCCGTGCGGATCGCGCACCGCCAGGCGCCGGACCATCGAGGCGACGTCGGCGGGCTCGGGCCTCGTCAGCTCCAGGGACCTGGCCAGCACCACCTTCTCCACCGATCCGGTGCGGAGCAGTTCCAGCACCCGCCGGACGCCTTCCAGGTGGCCCGCGGGTGTGGGGACGGGGGTGATCCGCCATGGCCGGGTGCTCTCCCTGCGTGGCGGCTCACCGGGCAGGAAGGGGTCGGCCCAGCGGGTGCGCAGGGGAGTGACCAGGTGCGCCGAGGCGGGGTCGTCGAACGGGACCGCACCGAGGATCAGGTCGCCGTGTCCGCGTACGCTCTGGGCCAGTTCCCGCAGGGTGCGCACAGGTGGCAGTACGGCGGCGACGCCTCCGGCGAGGAGGGTGTGCCGGGGGGAGGAGAAGATCGATGAGGAGCCTGGCCGGTACTCGTCGAGAAGCTCGGTGGCGCTGACCGCCTCGTATGCGATAGTCAAAGCTGACCTTTCGGGGGATCTCATGCCCGGAGCGTGGCGCCGCCGTCCACGTACAGGTCTTGCATGGTGATGTGCCGGGCACGGTCCGAGGCGAGGAACAGCACCGCCTCGGCGATGTCCGAGGGATCGGCCAGCCGGCCCAGCGGAATGCCCACGCGGTAGGAGGACGGATCTCCCTCAAGCACGCTGCGGGGGTCGAGCCCCGCCTGCATCGCGGTGTCCGTCGATCCGGGTGAGACCACGTTGCAGCGGATGCCGTGGCGGGCGAGTTCCAGTCCGGCGCATCGGGTGAACATGACCGCGGCGGCCTTGGAGGCCGCGTATGCCGCCATGCCGACGCGCGGCACGCCTGCGGCGTTGGAGGCCACGGTGACGACCGTCCCGCGACCGCGGGGGATCATGCGGCGGGTCACGGCGCGGACGGCGTGGAAGACCCCGCCGGCGTTCACCGCGAACACGTGCTCCCAGTCATCGGTGCTCAGATCGGTCACCGCGCCGGTACGCAGCACGCCCGCGACGTTGACCAGGACGCCGATCGGTCCCAGTTCGTTCTCGACTCTGCTGACGACGGCGTCAACCTGGCCGGGGTCCCTGACGTCGGCCAGGTGGCGGGCGATCGGCTCTGGCCGGCTCTCCCAGGGCTCGTCGCGCACATCGACTCCGGCCACGATCATCCCGGCACGGGCGAGAGCCGTCGCGACGGCGGCTCCGATGCCTCCCGCGGCGCCCGTGACAAGGGCCACCGCCCCGGGGAGGCCGGGATGGTCTTGCCTGTTGGTCACATACACCTCACTAAAATGTTTAGGTTAGGCTTACCTTACTTGCATCGTGTGTCAGGAGTGGGTCAGGTGAGAGTGGAAGGTGATCTGGTCATGATGATATGCCTCTTGACGTCGGCGTCAATAAGGGGAATCTTAGGTGAGGCTTGCCTAATTAAAACCTGTCTCAGGGGTCTCTCCGGTCACTCGTTCGGCGCCGTGGCCAGGTCTTCCTCCGAGAGTGCCGAGTGATCCTTCATCCGCGCCCCCGGATGCCTGGATCCGGGAGGGGAGCGACGGTCGTCACGTGTCCATCCGGCAGGTGACCTCCGTGCGCGTCGCTCGCCTCCCCTCCCTGAGAGGGGCACACGATTCCGATCCCCGGGCCGGCTGCCCGGGATGTTCCCGCTGGAGGTATTCGATGACCAATCCGTTCGACGACGAGAGCGCGCCGTTCCTGGTGCTGGTGAACGCGGAGGGACAGCACTCGCTGTGGCCCGCGTTCGCCGACGTCCCCGGGGGCTGGGAGGTCGCCCACGGTGAGGACTCCCGCGCCGGGTGCCTGGCCTACGTCGAAGGCTCCTGGACCGACATGCGCCCCAGGAGCCTTGTCGGCGCGATGGGCGGCTGAGCTCCGGCCCCTTCGCGGCCCCGTGGATCCTCGGGGTCGCGAGGGCCCTCGCGGCGGTCCAGGAGACGGCGGAGGGCGCCCTCACGGACCGGGAGGTCTCGCGGGGCGCCCTTCGAGGCGGGTCAGCTGGCCCAGTCGAGCAGCGGGCGTGTGTTGCTGGGGTGGCGGAGCTTGGAGAGCGACTCCTTCTCCAGCTGGCGGATGCGCTCGCGGGTCAGGCCGAGGTGCTTGCCGATCTCGTCGAGAGTGTGGGGCTTACCGTCGATGAGACCGAAGCGCAAGGCCATGATCTTGGCTTCCCGTGGGGAGAGGTTGCCGAGCACACCGCGCAACTGCTCGCCCAGCAGCTGGCGGTCGACGACCTCCGAGGCCTCGGGCGAGTCGATGTCCTCGATGAGGTCACCGATGGTGGTCTCGCCGTCCTCGCCGATGGTGGCGTTGAGGCTGATCGGCTGGCGGCTGGTGCGCAGCAGCTCCTCGATCTGGTCGGGAGTCTTGTCCAGCTCCACGGCAAGCTCGTCCGGCGTGGGCTCGCGGCCCAGGCGCTGGTGCATGTCGCGCTCGATGCGCGACAGCTTGGAGAGCATCTCCAGCACGTGCACCGGCAGCCTGATGGTGCGGGCCGAGTCGGCGAAGCCGCGCTGGATGGCCTGGCGGATCCACCACATGGCGTAGGTGGAGAACTTGTAGCCCTTGGTGTAGTCGAACTTCTCCACCGCGCGGATCAGGCCGAGGTTGCCCTCCTGGACCACGTCGAGCAGGGCCATGCCCCGGTCCGTGTACTTCTTCGCCACGGAGACGACCAGGCGGAGGTTGGCCTCCAGCATGTGGTCCTTGGCCCGGCGGCCGTCCTCGGCGATCCACTCCAGGTCGTCGCGCATGACCGCGGACAGGCCCGGCTCGGCCTCCAGCTTGGACTCGGCGTACAGGCCGGCCTCGATGCGCTTGGCCAGCTCGACCTCCTGGGCGGCGGTGAGCAGGGTGCGACGGCCGATCGACTTCAGATAGGTGTGCACGGAGTCGCCCATCACGGAGGAGTGGTCGTCCAGGTCAAGGGTCGACTCGGCCTCCGTCTCGGCCTCCGGCTCCTCCGGGGGGTTCCACTCGTCGTCCGCCTCCGCCGCGGCGTCCTTGCCCTTGGCCCTGTCCTTGGCCTCGGCCTCGGTCTTGGCCGACGCCTTCTTCGCGGGTGCGGGCTTCGCCTTGCGGGCGGTGCTCTTGCGGGTGGTCTTCGCCGCCTTGGCGGTGGCAGTGGGGGACACGGGCTCGTTCTCGGCGGCCAGGCTGACGCCGGCCTCGGTGAGCTCTCGCAGGATCGCCCTGCCCTCGGTGGGGCTGATGCCCGCCTCGGCGAAGGCGTGACGCAGCTCCGCGAGTGAAAGGTGGCCCTGAACTCGCCCTCGGTCAATGAGCTGTTCGAGGGTCGTCGGGGCTTCAGATGAGGCCGCCACGGCGGTCGGGGGCATGAGGACACCTCCTCCATCACGGAGTCGTCTGATTACGGTTTTCAGTCGTCGGGTGGGGCGGTCTGGGGCCGCTCGGCGCACCAGTACCAATAACCACAGCCAAGAACTTTCTGTTCCCGACTTGACTCGGAAAATATGATGGGTGGACCGTCCTCTCGGCGATCCACCCATGTATGAGTGCCTGGTACGGCCCTATTCGGTCACGTCCGAGGAATCCTCGATCACGTCCAGAGGGCCCTCGACCATGGGCATCGGGAAGGGTTCGGCCTCCTCCATGCGGTGCTCCGTCCAGTAGCCGATGACCTTCTCCGGATCCGGGTTGACCTTCTCGGAGATCACATAGCCCTCCGAGGGCGGGGGCGGTGCCGTCGGCGACGGCACCTGCGAGGGCGGGCCGGACGGGGCGGGGTCGTGCGGAGCGACCGGTACCGGCTCGCCTGATGTTCTCCCGGTCTTCCCGATGCCTCCCGCCGCGGCGGCCGCCGTGACGGAGATGCCACCGGCCAGGACCAGGCTCACGATTCCAGCCGAGACCCATGTCTTCCGGGTGACGTTCATCGAGATTGTCCTCCTGCTTCGGCTATCCCTTGGACGTGTGACAGCGTCTTCACGGTTCCCGGTCACGACCATAACGGAGAGTTTCCAGGTCCGGCTTGCCGTTGGCCAAAAGCGGTATTTCGGTCATTACGATCAGCTCGGCGGGGGCCGCGTAGGCGGGTAGCCGCTCCTTGGTGAAGGCGCGCAACTCGGCCAGGGACGGCGGGGCCTGCGAAACGACGAAGGCCACCACCCGCTCGCCCCACTCGGGATCGGGGCGGCCGACCACGGCGACGTCGGTGATCGCGGGATGCTCGGCCACCGCGGCGGCCACCGCCGCGGCGACGACCTTCTCGCCCCCGGTGTTGATGACGTCGTCGGCCCGCCCCAGCACGCGCAGCCGCCCGTCGTCCAGGGCGCCCAGATCCGAGGTGAGGAACCAGTCGCCGTCGCGCGCGGCCTCGGTGAGGCCGCGTTGGAGCCGGTAGCCGGAGAACAGCACCGGCCCGCTCAGGCGGATCCGGCCGTCGCCGCCGATGCCGATGCCCACCCCGTCGAGGGGCTCGCCGTCGTAGACGCACCCGCCGCAGGTCTCGCTCATGCCGTACGTGGTGACCACCCGTGCGCCGGCCGCGCGGGCCGCGTCGAGCAGGTCGGGGGGAGCGGCGGCACCGCCGAGCAGGATCGTTTTGAACACCGACAGATCCGCGTGGAGCAGGCGGCGCAGCTGGGTGGGCACCAGCGAGACATGGTCCGCACCGCTGGCGAGCACCGCCTCGGGGGAGAACCCCTCGTGCGTGATCGGCTCGGTCCCGCCCAGCAGCGACCTGACCAGAACCTGCAGGCCGGACACGTGGGAGGGGGGCAGGCAGCAGAGCCAGCGCTCACCCGCCTCGGCGTCCAGGCGCCGCAGCGAGGCCGACGCCGAAGCCCTCAGCGCCTCGGCCGACAGTTGCACGCCCTTCGGAGTGCCGGTCGAACCGCTGGTGGCGATGACCACCGCCACCTCGGCGGGCACGCCGACGCCGTCCTCGCGGCGGACCCCGTCGACGTGGGTCGGGCGCAGCGCCTCCAGCGTCGCCCGCAGTGCGGGGGCGGGCAGGGAGGGGGAGAGGGGCAGGATGGCCGGGCCCTGGCCGTCCAGTGCCGAGCCGACGGCCCGGAACAGCTCCGGACCCGCCGCGGACACCACGGCGTGCAGTTCTCGTTGCACGGAAAGCCACTCCTCGTGCACAGGAATGGTCATCACAGTCGTAAGGTTAGTGCCGAAAGCCGGACAACGGCCGGGGACGGCCCCGGCGCAGCGGAGGGGGCGAAGCAATCGTGGGCACGGAGAGAGTCGAGCCGGGCGCGAACGAGCAGGTGGCGGCGGAGACGACTCCCGAGCGGGATGGTGCGGTCGACTGGAAGAGGTCCGGCCAGTACGAGGACATCGTCTACGAGACCGGCGAGGGCATCGCCAAAATCACGATCAACCGTCCGGAGCGGCACAACGCGTTCCGTCCGACCACGCTCTTCGAGCTCAAGGAGGCCTTCAACACCGCTCAGGAGGACTCCGAGGTCGGTGTGATCATCTTCACCGGTGCGGGCGACAAGGCCTTCTGCTCCGGCGGCGACCAGAAGATCCGCGGTGACGACGGCTACGTCGACAAGTCCACTCCGCACGTGGGCAGGCTCAACGTTCTGGACCTGCAGGTCCAGATCCGCCGCTGCCCCAAGCCGGTCATCGCGATGATCGCCGGTTACGCCATCGGCGGCGGCCACGTGCTGCACGTGTGCTGCGACCTGTCCATCGCCGCCGACAACGCGGTCTTCGGCCAGACCGGTCCCAAGGTCGGTTCCTTCGACGGCGGCTACGGCTCCTGGCTGCTGGCCGAGACCGTGGGCCTGAAGCGGGCTCGCGAGATCTGGTACCTCTGCCGCCAGTACGACGCGCAGACCGCCCTGAACTGGGGCCTGGTCAACGCGGTCGTTCCGCTCGCCGAGCTCGAGGCCGAGACGGTCAGATGGGCCAGGGAGATGCTGGAGAAGTCGCCGCTGGCACTGCGCATGCTCAAGGGCGCGCTGAACGCGGTGACCGACGGTGCCGCCGGGATGCAGCAGTTCGCCGGCGACGCCACCCTGCTCTACTACATGAGCGAGGAGGCGCAGGAGGGCCGCGACGCGTTCAAGGAGAAGCGCGCCCCCGACTTCGGCAGGTTCCCGCGCCGCCCCTAGGGGCAGCGAAGATCTGAACGGGTTCGGTCCCGAGGCGCACCGTCCCGCGTAGGCGAGGCCGGTTTCGCGCGCCTCGGGATGGACCTACCCCCCCGGGGTGCGGAGTTAAGGAGGCGATGCGGTCAACGACCCCCTCCTGAAGGAGGGGGCTTGAGGAGCGGTAACGCGCTTTGAAGCCCCGCGTTGACCAGCCCTGGCCGTCAGCTCAAGGAGGTGCGTTTTGATGGCTACGTTGAACACGAGATCGCAGACCCACCGGCGGGTGCTTCCTCAGCCTGCCGCTCTGGAATCCGTGGGAGCAGACACGCCCGAGGGTGGGCACGAAACGGCTCACGGACACCGCCGCCAGGCGGTACCTGGTGTTCAACCTGGGCGAGGGGAGATCGGTCCGGTCGCACCGCCGGACCGGCGTCACCCCGAGGGCGCTTCGGCGCCGGAGGGAGCGAACCGTGAGGTTCCCCCGGCCGTGTTCGTCCTCGACCGCCACGGCCACCCGCTTGACCCGTGTCACCCCGCTCGTGCCCGTCGCCTGCTGGCGGCCGGGCGGGCGGTGGTTCACCGTCACACCCCGTTCGTCATCCGCCTCAAGGACCGCGACGCGGCGACCTCGACCGTCGAGGGCGTGCACGTGGGCATCGACCCCGGCAGCAAGCACACCGGCCTGGCCGTGTTCACCGGCCAGGCCGGGAGCCGGGCCGGACGGTATGCGATCCAGCTCGACCACCGGGGCGCAGCGATCCGCGACAAGCTCACCGCCCGCTCGCGGTATCGACGGCGACGCCGTGGCGCGAACCTGCGCTACCGCTCCCCCCGGTTCCTCAACCGCACCAAGCCGAAAGGGTGGCTCGCGCCGTCCCTGCGACACCGCGTCGACACCACCCTGTCGTGGATGGCACGGCTGACCCGGTGGGCACCCGTCACCGCCGTCCACGTGGAGAAGGTCTCCTTCGACACCCACGCCCTGTCGGCGGGCAAGCCGTTGGAAGGCGCTGAGTATCAGCAGGGCACCCTCGCCGGATACGAGGTCCGCGAATATCTGCTGACCAAGTGGGGGCGGGCGTGCGCGTACTGCGGCAAGCAGGACGTGCCGTTGAATATCGATCACATCCACCCGCGTTCCCGGGGCGGCTCGGACCGGATCAGCAACCTGACCCTGGCGTGCATCGGCTGTAACCAGGCGAAGAACGCCACCCCGATCGAGGAATTCCTCAAAGGCAGGCCCGCCCTGCTGGCGAAGATCCTCAAGCAGGCGAAGGCTCCGCTGCGAGATGCCGCCGCCGTCAACGCCACCCGGTGGGCGCTGTGGCGGGCCCTGGAAGCGACCGGCCTGCCCGTTCACACCACCTCGGGCGGCCGCACGAAGTGGAACCGCTCCCGCACCGGCGCCGCCAAGTCGCACACGTTGGACGCGTTGCACGTCGGCGAACTGGAAAGCGTGACCGCCTGGCCGTCCACGGTCCTCGTGGCCAAGGCGACCGGTCGTGGCACCTACGCCCGCACCACCCCCGACCGATACGGGTTCCCCCGTCTTGCCCGGCCACGGAGCAAACTGCACCACGGCTTCCAAACCGGCGACCTGGTCCGGGCGAACGTCCCGGCAGGCAAGAAAGCCGGGGTTCACGCCGGGCGAGTCCTGGTCCGCTCCTGTGGCTCGTTCGACATCACCACCCGGCACGGTCGCATCACCGGGATCAACCACCGGCATGTCCGCCATCTTCAGCGCGCGGACGGCTACGGCTACACGACCCGGAAAGAAGCCGATCGACATGACTGACCGGTCAGGGCACGCTCGGGCCTTGACGGCCCTCCCGCTCCCGACTCCTCCCCGACCTGAAGGACTCCGTCGCTTAATTGCCGCTGGTCGACGTCTAGCGTCGTTATCCGGTGCCGGGCACGCAGGTCGCGGAGATCGAAAACGAATTGGGCAACGGAATCCTGAAGGCCGGAGCATCCCCGGGAGGTTCTGGTGAATCCCGCGACCGCGCTCGCGACCGTGCTGGTCGACGAGCTCGCCCGCTGCGGTGTCACGGACGTGGTGCTCGCGCCGGGGTCGCGCTCGGCGCCGCTCGCCTTGGCCGTGCACGCCGACAGCCGCATCCGGCTGCACGTGCGGGTGGACGAGCGCTCGGCCTCCTTCCTCGCGGTGGGGCTGGCCCGCCGCAGCGAGCGGCCGGTCGTCCTGATCTGCACCTCCGGCACCGCAGCGGCCAACTTCCATCCGGCCGTCATCGAGGCGCACGAATCGGGGGTGCCGCTGCTGGTGCTCACCGCCGACCGCCCGCCCGAGCTGCGCGACACCGGCGCGAGCCAGACCGTCGACCAGATCAAGCTGTACGGCACGGCCGTCCGCTGGTTCAGCGAGGTCGGCGTGCCCGAGGAACGGCCGGGGCAGGTCGCCTACTGGCGGTCGCTGGCCTGCCGCGCCTACCAGCGCGCGCTGGGCCCGTACGACCCAGGCCCGGTCCACCTCAACGTGGCCTTCCGGGAACCACTGATCCCTGACGGCGACCTCTCCTGGTGCGAGTCCCTGGAGAGCGACGCGCCAGGACCGTGGATCCGCGCCAGGATGGGCTCCCCGTCGGTGGCGCTGCACCTGCCGCCGACCCGGCGGGGCGTGCTCGTCGTCGGCGACGGCGCGACCAACGTGCGCCGATACGTGGCGGCGGCGGGCATGGCCGGGTGGCCCGTCCTGTCGGAGCCCAACGGCGGCGCCCGCTACGGCGACCACGCGATGTCCACCTACCACTTCCTCCTGGGCACCCCGGAGTTCGCCGACCGGCACCGGCCGGACGTGGTGGTCACCCTGGGTCGTCCCGGGCTGTCACGGCCGCTGCTCAACTGGCTGAGGCACGCGGACGAGCACATCGTGGTCGCCGCCGACATGACCCGCTGGCCCGACCCGACCCGCTCGGCCACCCAGGCCGCCCAGGTGGTGGAGATCCCGATCCCGGCGGGCGACGACACGTGGCTGCACTCCTGGCGCCGGGCCGAGACGGCGGCCAGGACCGCGATCGACGACGTGCTGGACGGGACCGGGCTCAGCGAGCCACGCCTGGCCCGCGACCTGGTGGACGCGCTGCCCAACGGGTCCCTGCTGTTCTCCGGCTCCTCCATGCCGATCCGCGACCTCGACCAGGCGATGCGCTCCCGGCGGGGACTGCGGATCCTGGCCAACCGGGGAGCGGCGGGAATCGACGGCGTGGTGTCGGCCGCGATGGGCGCGGCCCTCGCCCACAACGGTCCCTCCTACGCCCTGATGGGCGATCTGACCTTCCTGCACGACCAGAACGGGCTGGTCCTCAGCCCTCGCGAGCCCCGTCCCGACCTCTGTCTGGTCGTGGTGAACAACGACGGCGGCGGGATCTTCTCGCTGCTTCCCCAGGCCACGCTCCGCGACCCCTTCGAGCGGATCTTCGGCACCGCGCACGGGGTGGACCTGGGCTACGTGGCAGCCGCCACCGGCACGCCGTACACCTTCGTGAACGAGCCGGGCCAGCTGGTGAAGGCGCTGCGCGGTGAGGGGTTGCGCATCGTCGAGGTGCGGACGGAGCGGGAGTCCAACGCGACGCTGCACGGCATGATGCGTGACGCGGCCCACGCCGCCGTCCGCGATGTCATGTCTTGACGCCCGCCCCCGCCCCCGCGCCAGTGCCGGTGCCGGTGTGCGGCGAGGTCAGGTGATGTCGCGGCGGAGCGTCAGCGCGCGGGCGGCGAGCACGATCACCACGACATAGCCGGCGAACAGCAGCCCGCCCCCCCAGGCGGGCAGCAGCTCACCGCCCTGCATGTGCATGCCGCCCAGGGCGCGGGCCGCCCCGGTCGGCAGCCACCGGCCCAGGCCGGGCAGGAGCATGGTGAGCAGGTAGTCGGCGTACATGAACCAGACCAGCGCCACCGCCACCGCCGCGACCTGGTTGCGGACCAGAGCTCCGAGGCCCACTCCGAGCAGGCCGTACAGGACGACGCTGAGCACCGAGCCGAGCAGTACCACCGGCACCCGGGGGGTCCACACGGGATGACCGGCCAGGCCGAGCATGACCAGGCCCGCCGCCAGCGTGACCAGCGCCGACACGGCGCCGACGAGCAGCCCGACGATCCCGTACGCGGCCAGCTTCGCCCCCACCACCCGCTCCCGCCGAGGGGTGACCAGGAACTGCCAGGTGATCGTCTGGTGGCGGTTCTCCCCGGCCATGCCCAGGACACCGAGGATCAGGGCGAAGACATAGGACTGCTGGGCCATGTTGTAGACGTTCTCGATCTGCGGCGCCGTCGCGCCGCCCGATCCCGCCAGCGCGACCATCAGCCCCGCCCAGAGCACGCACAGCGGGGGTGCCAGGGCGACGAGGATCCAGGTGACGCGGCTCGCGCGGGCCTTGAACAGCTCGGCGCGGATCAGGCGGCTCATTCGGTCACCTTCACGTACAGCTCCTCCAGGTCGGTCTGCGGGGTCAGCGGGCCCTGCCAGGCGAGGCGGCCCGCGGTAAGGATGATCACGTGGTCGGCGATCTGCCGGATCTCGGCGAGCACGTGTGTGGAGACCAGGACCGTGCGGCCCTGGTGGGTGTAGGCCCGCAGGAAGCCCCGTAGCCAGCGCATGCCCGCCGGGTCCAGGCCATTGGCGGGCTCGTCGAGGATGAGGATCTCCGGGTCTCCCAGCAGGGCGGAGGCCAGGGCGAGCCGCTGGCGCATGCCCAGGGAGAAACCCCGTACCCTGCGGTCGGCCGCGGCGGTGAGGTCGACCTGCTCCAGCGCGTGCGCCACGCACGCGGGATCCAGTCCCGCGGCGAGGCGGAGCGCCTCCAGGTGCGCGCGGGCGCTCAGCCCGGGGTGGAAGGCCGTCGACTCCAGTACCGCGCCGACCGTGGCGACGGGCCGGTCCAGGTCACGGTAGGCCGTGCCGCCGATCGTGGCGGTGCCGCCGGTGGGCGCGACCAGGCCGAGGATCATGCGCAGGGTGGTGGTCTTGCCCGCCCCGTTGGGGCCGAGAAAGGCCGTGAGCGTTCCTCGCTCCACGGTGAAGGACAGATCGTCCACGGCGCGCACCTCACCGAACGACTTCCCGAGATGAGTGACGCTGATTGCTGACATGGCCTCGACAATGACCCGTCGGCAGGTGCCGGCGCATGGTTCCGGAGGTGGAGCCGGCAACCTCCACCCGGGAGGGGAGCGTCGTGCGGTCGGGTGGAGGCATCTCCACCCTGGGGTCCATGGTCCCTTCCGGCGGGCACCGGTAGCTTGTCGTCGTGGCCATCCTCCGCAGCCCGCCCGTGCGCAGGCTTCTCGCCGTCCTGCTGGTGGGATACCTGTTCTTCGGCCCGGTGGCCGCCGCCGTCGAGGTGGGACCGCCCGGGCTGTTCGCGGTGATCCCGATCGGCGCTCTCACCGTGGGCTGTTGCCTGTGGGCGCTGTGCGGTGAAGACCTCCGGCGCAACGTCCCGCTGCTCGCCCTCACCCTGGCCGGGGGGCTTGCCCTGCACGCGATCAGCCTCTACAGCGGGATGGGATTCCTGTACGTCGTCGTCTTCGCCGCACCGTTCAAGACTCGTTTCTGGCCGGGGGCGACGCTGGTCACGGCCGACCTCGTCGGCGCGACGGCGCTCTCCTTCGCTCTGGGCATCCCTTCCGGGGAAGTCTGGGGCAACACCGCCGGGCTCGCCTACTCCGCGGTCTTCGTCTTCCTGCTGCGGCATGTGAAGACGACCAGGGAGCACGGAGCGGCACTCGCCGAGGCGCGGGCGGGCGAGGCCGTGCTCGCTGAGCGGGCGCGGCTGGCCAGGGAGGTCCACGACATCCTGGCTCACTCGCAGTCGGCGCAGATCGTCCATCTGGAGGGGGCGCGGCTGCTGCTGGAGCGGGGCGACGATCCGGCGGCGGCGCTCGACCGGGTCGAGCGGGCGGTGCGGCTGGCGCGGACCGGGCTGGAGGAGACCCGCCGGGCGCTCGACGCGCTGCGCGGCGAGGAGCTGCCGCTGGCCGAGCGGCTGGAGCGGCTGGCTGTGGAGTTCCGGTCGGTGACCGGGGTGTCCTGCACGGTCTCGGTCACCGGGAACCTCGACTCGCTGGAGGCCGGAGCCCGGCTGGCGGTGGCCAGGAC
Source organism: Streptosporangium sp. NPDC002544 (assembly GCF_040295965.1). Lineage (NCBI taxonomy): Bacteria > Bacillati > Actinomycetota > Actinomycetes > Streptosporangiales > Streptosporangiaceae > Streptosporangium > Streptosporangium sp. NPDC002544. The sequence goes on from NZ_JBEOWJ010000044.1 coordinate 51,790, forward strand.
CGCTCAGGAGGCGTTGACGAACGTGCGCAAGCACGCGCCGGGCGCCGCGGTCTCGGTGGCGCTGCGCCGCGTCGAGGGCTGGTGTGAGCTGGAGGTGTGCGACACCGGTGGCCGGCCGGGCCGGCTGGCGTCGTCGGGAGGAGGATACGGGCTGGTGGGGATGCGCGAGCGGGCCGAGCTGATCGGCGGGTCGCTGGCCGCGAGGCCGGGTACGGAGGGCTTCAGGGTCCTCCTGCGGGTCCCGGCATGAGTCGCCCACGGCGCGGCGCCGCCGCGGGGGCGGGCACCGCGCCGTGGACGACTCATGCCGGTGCCGATGCCGGTGCCGGGGCGGATACGGGGGAGGCGGCACGCGACCGCGATCCGGTCCCGCCCCGGCGGGAGAGGTGCCGGGGAGCGCGAGCGGGTTCGAGGGACGCGGGGGTGCCGAGGTGACCGTGCGGGTGCTGGTGGCCGACGACCAGACGGTGGTGCGCGAGGGGCTGGTGCTGCTGCTGGGGCTGCTGCCCGGTATCGAGGTCGCCGGCGCGGCGGCCGACGGTGGGGAGGCGGTCCGGCTCGTCGGCGAGCTCAGGCCCGACGTGGTCCTGATGGACCTGCGGATGCCCCGCATGGACGGGGTGGAGGCGACCCGCAGGATCAGGGCGGCTCACCCGGAGGTCCATGTGGTGGTCCTGACGACCTACTCCGACGACGAGTCGGTCTTCGCCGCGCTGGGCGCCGGGGCGCGGGGCTATCTGACCAAGGACACCGACGCCGAGTCCCTGGCCTCGGCCATCGCGACCGTGGTCGAGGGGCAGGCCCAGTTCGACCCGGGTATCCAGCGGCGGCTGGCCGAGGCGGTGACCGTGAACCGCCGCGCGCCGGACCTGCCCGACGGGCTCACCCGCCGGGAGAGCGAGGTGCTGCGGCTGATAGCGGCGGGCCGCTCGAACGCGGAGATCGCCGAAGAGCTGTTCGTCTCCGAGGCGACGGTCAAGACCCACATCAACAACCTCTTCGCCAAGGCGGGGCTGCGCGACCGTGCCCAGGCCGTGACGTACGCCTTCCGGCACGGTCTGGGACCTGACTGACCGCGACGGCGCGGGGGCCGGAGACGACGGTGAGGAGGTGGGGCACCGGTGACGGATGGGATGGCCGGCAGGGTGGCGGGGCGGGGTACGACGGAGATGACTGTCAGATCTGGGGATGTGGGGGCGCCGTCCCGAGAGGCACGGTGAGCGGGTAAGGATCCACTTCGCGGGTACCCGTTGAAGGGAAGTGCCATGCCATCGGATATCACCTTGAAGGCCCACGAGGCGGTGGCGGGTTTCGGCACCTACGCCGAGGCCCAGCGTGCCGTGGACCAGCTCTCCGACCAGAAGTTCCCGGTCGAGCACACCCTGATCGTCGGAGTCGGACTCCGGCTCGTCGAGAGGGTGCTCGGGCGGCTGACCTACCTTCGCGCCGCGTGGATGGGAGCCGGTGCCGGTGCCTGGTTCGGCCTGCTGATCGGCCTGTTCTTCGCGATCTTCACTCCGGGCCGCTTCCCCTTCGTCCTGGTCCTGTGGGGCCTGATCTGGGGTGCCGTGGCCGGCGCGATCTTCGGACTGATCGGCCACGCGCTCACCGGGGGCAAGCGTGACTTTCTTTCGTCGAGCTCGATCGTCGCCGACCGCTACGAGGTACTGGTCGAGACCCCGTACGCGGCCGAGGCGCGCAGGCTGCTCAACGTGGGCATGTCCCCGCAGATGCCGCAGCAGATCTGATCGGCGCTCCCTGAGCAGGGCCCGCACCGCCGTGCCGTGCCCGCCAGCTGGATCACCGGCCTCACCGGGGCGTGGAGTGATCAGGCCCGAGGGTCGGGGCGGGCGATGCCGTCCGGCGAGTGTCGTTCCCGTCATGTCGCACAGGAGTTCAGCATGCCTAAAACAGTTGGAATCGACCTCGGCACCACCAACTCGGTGATCGCCACGATGGAGGGCGACAAGCCCACGGTGATCCCCAACGCCGAGGGGGTGCGGACGACGCCGTCGGTCGTGGCGTTCACCGAGAACGGTGAGCGCCTGGTCGGGCAGCTTGCCCGCCGCCAGGCGATCCTGAACCCCAAGGGAACGATCTACTCGGCCAAGCGCTTCATCGGCCGCCGCTACGACGAGGTCACCAGCGAGATGAACGCCGTCTCGTTCGACGTCGTCCCAGGTCCGGACGGTGCCGTCCGCTTCAAGATCCACGAGAAGCTGTACGCGCCGGAGGAGATCGCCGCGGCCGTGCTGCGCAAGCTGGTGGACGACGCCTCGAAGTTCCTGGGGGAGAAGATCACCGAGGCGGTCATCACCGTGCCCGCGTACTTCAACGACTCCCAGCGCCAGGCCACCAAGGACGCGGGGAAGATCGCCGGCCTGGAGGTCCTGCGGATCGTCAACGAGCCGACCGCGGCGGCTCTCGCCTACGGCCTCGACCGCAAGGAGAACGAGACCGTGCTCGTCTTCGACCTGGGCGGCGGCACCTTCGACGTCAGCATCCTCGCCATCGGCGACGGCGTCGTCGAGGTACGGGCGACCGCGGGCGACACCCATCTGGGCGGTGACGACTTCGACCGGCGCATCGTCGACCACCTCGCCGACGAGTTCCAGCGGGACAACGGCATCGACCTGCGCCAGGATCCCCAGGCCCTGCAGCGGCTCTTCGAGGCCGCGGAGAAGGCCAAGGTCGAGCTGTCGGCGGTCAGCCAGACGCAGGTCAGCCTGCCCTTCATCACGGCGGACGCCTCGGGCCCCAAACACCTGAACGCCACGCTGCGGCGCTCCACCTTCGAGGAGATCACCGCCGACCTGCTCGAACGGTGCAAGCCCCCCATCCAGCAGGCCATGGCCGACGCCAAGCTCACCGCCGACGACATCGACGAGGTGATCCTGGTGGGCGGCTCGACCAGGATGCCCGCGGTGCAGACCCTGGTACGCCGCATGACGGGTGGCAAGGACCCGAACATGACGGTCAACCCCGACGAGGTCGTGGCGCTGGGCGCGGCGGTCCAGGCCGCCGTCATCAAGGGCGAGCTGAAGGACGTCGTGCTGCTGGACGTGACGCCGCTCTCCCTGGGCATCGAGACGCTCGGCGGGGTCATGACGAAGGTCATCGAGCGCAACACCACCATTCCGGCCCGCCGGTCCGAGGTGTTCAGCACCGCGGAGGACAACCAGACCGCCGTGGACGTCGCCGTGCTGCAGGGCGAGCGCGAGCGCGCCGCCGACAACCGTTCCCTCGGCCGGTTCCGGCTGGAGAACATCAGGCCCGCCCCGCGCGGCGTGCCGCAGGTCGATGTGACCTTCGACATCGACGCCAACGGGATCCTGAACGTCTCCGCCAAGGACAAGGACACCGGCGCCGAGCAGCGCATCACGATCAGTGAGAGCTCGAACCTGGACACCGGCGAGGTCGAGCGGATGGTCGCCGACGCCGAGCGGCACCGCGAGGAGGACCAGCGGATGCGGCAGGTCATCGACGCGCGCAACGAGCTCGACAGCGCCGCCTACCAGGTGGAGCACCGCCTGGCCGAGCTGGGCGAGTCGGTGCCCGTCCATGAGAAGGCGCGGGGCGAGATGCTGGTGAACGACGCCCGTGAGGCGATCAAGCAGGAGGCCCCGCTCGACCGGGTCCGCTCGCTCACCGCCGAGCTCCAGCAGGTCTACCACAGCCTCGGCGCGTCGGCCTCCGGTGCTTCCGGCCCGGGAGCCCGGGGGGAGGGCGCGTCCGGGGCTCCGGGCGGCCAGGCGGGTGGCGGCAGGGACGACGACGTCATCGACGCGGAGTTCACGACCGATGAGTGAGGCAGCCGGGCAGGGCGGCCACGTCCCCGGTCATGAGCCGGATCCGCGTGGCCAGGAGCCACGGGCCCAGGGCCGGCACGACGGCCAGGAGGAACACGGCAGGAAGGCCCATGCGCGAGGGACGCGCGGCAAGGAAGCGCATGGTCAAGAGCAGCATGCCCAGGAGGCGCGCGGGCAGGCAGGGGCCGCCCCGGCCGACCTCCAGGCCCGGGTCGAGGAGCTCCAGGCCCTGGTGACCGACCTGCAGGACCGCTGGCGGCGCGCCCTCGCCGACCTCGACAACCTGCGCAAGCGCGTCAGCAGGGACACCGGGCGGATGCGGGAGGAGGAGCGGGCACGGGCCGCCGCCGAGTGGCTGCCCGTGCTGGACAACCTGGATCGCGCGCTGGAGCACGCGGAGACCGACCCCGCCTCCATCGTCGACGGGATGCGGGCGATCAGGGACCAGGCGCAGGAGGTGCTCTCCCGCCTCGGCTACCCACGCCGCGACGACGCCGGCGCCACGTTCGACCCGGCCAGGCACGAGGCGGTGGCCGTGCTCCCGCAGGAGGGCGTGCCCGACGGCACGGTCCTGCAGGTGGTGCGGCCCGGCTACGGAGACGGCGAGCAACAGCTACGGCCCGCGCTGGTCGTGGTGGCCAAGGGGGAATGATGCCCCCCGACCGCGACTTCTACGAGATCCTCGGAGTGCAGAGGGGCGCGAGCCAGGAGGAGATCCAGCGCGCCTACCGCAAGCTGGCGCGGGTCAACCACCCCGACGTCAACAAGGACCCGGCCGCCGAGGACCGCTTCAAGGAGGTCTCCGAGGCCTACAGCGTGCTGTCCGACCCCGCGACCCGGCGCCGCTACGACGCGTTCGGGCCGAACTTCCGCCAGGTGCCCGAGGACGTGGACCCCGAGACGTGGGCGCGCGCCCAGGGCCGCCGTGCGCGTGCCGGCGCGGGGGCGGGGGCGGGCCGTGCCGGCTGGGGCAGGGCCGGAGAGCAGGCCGGCTTCGGGGAGGGGATCGACCTCGACGACCTTCTCGAAGGGCTGTTCTCCGGACGGGGAGCGCGGGGAGGCAGGGCCGGTGGAGGCTGGGGGCCGATCCCCGGCGCCGACCAGGAGGCCGAGATCGAGCTGACCGTCGAGGAGGCCTACCGGGGCGGCCGCCGCTCGATCACCGTCGGCTCGCGCAGGCTGCAGATCGAGATTCCCGCGGGCGTCTCCGACGGGCAGCGCGTCAGGCTGGCCGGGCAGGGTGGAAGGGGCGGCGACGGGGCACCCGCGGGTGACCTCTACCTGATCGTCAGGATCGCGCCGCACCCCCGGTACCGGGTCGAGGGGCGAGACATCCACGTCCTGCTCCAGGTCACCCCGTGGGAGGCGGCGCTCGGCGCCTCCGTCGCGGTCGACACCCCCGCGGGCGAGGCCAAGGTCAAGGTGCCGGCGGGCACCTCCAGCGGCAAGCGGCTGCGGCTGCGCGGCCGGGGGATGCCCAGTCCCCGGAACAAGGCGGGTGATCTGTACGCCGAGGTGCGGATCATGGTTCCGGCCCGGCTGTCGGAGGAGGAGCGGCGGCTGTTCGAGCAGCTCGCCGCCGTCTCCACGTTCGATCCGAGGAGGCAGCGATGACCCATCCCCTCCCGGAGCGCAGGCCGCCCCGCCCGGGGGCGCGGCCTGCCGGGCCGGGGGCGGCCCCGGCCGGGGGCTCCGCCTCCCGCCTGCGGAGGGCGCCTGGCGGAGTGGAGCGGACCTACCAGCTCACCAGGCCCGAGCGCCTGGATCTGGAGACGTTCGCCAGGGCGACGGGGACCCACCCCGAGCTGGTGCGGCGTCTTGTCGCGCTGGGCCTGCTCGACGCCGGGACCGACTCCGCCGGGCACCTGTGGTTCCCGCCTCCCGAAGTGCTCACCATGGCGCGGATCCGGCGGCTGCGGGCCGGGTTCTCGATCAACTATGCCGCGCTCGGCCTCGTACTGGATCTGCTGGACCGCATCGCCCAGCTGGAGGCCGCCCAGCGTGGGCGTTCCCGACTCACCGGAGGCTCGCCGTGGACATGAACCAGCTGACCCAGAAGTCGCAGGAGGCGCTGCACGACGCGCAGACCAAGGCCCTGCGCTTCGGGCACACCGAGGTGGACGGCGAGCACCTGCTGCTGGCGTTGCTGGACCAGCCGGAGGGGCTGATACCCCGCCTGCTCTCGTACGCGAACGTCGACACCGACAGGCTCAGGGGTGATCTGGAGGCGGAGCTGGGCCGCCGTCCCAAGGTGAGCGGTCCCGGCGCCGCGCCGGGCCAGGTCTATGTGACGCAGCGGCTCTCCCGCCTGCTGGACACGGCCAAACGGGAGGCCGACCGGCTCAAGGACGAGTACGTGTCGGTGGAGCACCTGCTCATCGCCCTGCTTGAGGAGGGCAGCTCGAGCTCCGCCGGGAGACTGCTGCACGATCAGGGGCTGACCAGGGACGGCTTCCTCAAGGCGCTCACCTCGATCCGCGGCAACCAGCGGGTGACCTCCGCGATGCCCGAGGTGGCGTACGAGGCGCTGGAGAAGTACGGGCGCGACCTGGTGGCCGACGCCCTGTCGGGCAAGCTCGACCCGGTCATCGGGCGCGACGCCGAGATCCGCCGGGTCGTCCAGATCCTGTCCCGCAAGACGAAGAACAACCCCGTCCTGGTCGGTGACCCCGGCGTCGGCAAGACCGCCATCGTGGAGGGGCTCGCGCAGCGGATCAGCCACGGGGACGTGCCGGAGGGACTCAAGGGCAAGACGGTCTTCAGCCTCGACATGGGCTCGCTGGTGGCCGGGGCCAAGTACCGGGGCGAGTTCGAGGAGCGCCTCAAGGCCGTGCTCAACGAGGTCAAGGCCGCCGAGGGGCGGATCCTGCTCTTCGTCGACGAGATGCACACCGTGGTGGGCGCCGGAGCGGCCGAGGGCGCCATGGACGCGGGCAACATGCTCAAGCCCATGCTGGCCCGCGGCGAGCTGCACATGATCGGGGCGACGACCCTCAGCGAGTACCGCAAGCACATCGAGAAGGACGCCGCACTGGAGCGCCGGTTCCAGCCGGTGATGGTCGACGAGCCCTCGGTCGAGGACGCCGTCTCCATCCTGCGTGGCCTGCGCGAGCGCCTGGAGATCTTTCACGGGGTGAAGATCCAGGACAGCGCGCTGGTGGCCGCCGTCGTGCTGAGCCACCGCTACATCTCCGACCGTTTCCTGCCGGACAAGGCCATCGACCTGGTGGACGAGGCGTGCGCGATGCTCCGTACGGAGATCGACTCGATGCCCGCCGCGCTCGACGAGCTCACCCGCAGGGTGATGCGCCTGGAGATCGAGGAGGCCGCGCTCGCCAAGGAGGAGGACCTCGCGAGCGGGGTCCGCCTGGAGGAGCTGCGCGCGGAGCTCGCCGACGTGCGCGCCGAGGCCGACGCCATGCGGGCGCAGTGGGAGGCCGAGCGGCACGCGCTGCGCGCCGTCCAGAGCCTGCGCGAGGAGATCGAACACGTACGCGCCGAAGCCGATCGGGCCGAACGCGACTACGACCTCAACCGTGCCGCGGAACTGCGGCACGGCAAGCTGCCCGAGCTGGAGCGACGGCTGGAGGCGGAGGAGGAGCGTCTGCTCGCCAAGCAGGGGACGGCACGCCTGCTGCGCGAGGTCGTCACCGACGGCGAGATCTCGATGATCGTCTCCCGGTGGACGGGCATCCCGGTGAGCCGCCTGCAGGAGGGCGAGCGAGAGAAGCTGCTGCGGCTGGACCAGGTCCTGCACGAGCGGGTGATCGGCCAGGACGAGGCGGTGCGGTTGGTGGCCGACGCCGTCATCCGGGCCCGTTCCGGCATCAAGGACCCGCGCCGCCCGATCGGGTCGTTCATCTTCCTGGGACCGACGGGCGTCGGCAAGACCGAGCTGGCCAAGGCGCTCGCGGAGGCGCTCTTCGACACCGAGGACAACATGATCCGCATCGACATGAGCGAGTACCAGGAGCGGCACACGGTCAGCCGCCTCGTCGGCGCGCCCCCCGGCTACGTGGGGTACGAGGAGGGCGGCCAGCTGACCGAGGCCGTGCGGCGCAGGCCGTACTCCGTGGTGCTCTTCGACGAGGTGGAGAAGGCGCACGCGGATGTCTTCAACACGCTGCTGCAGGTGCTGGACGACGGGCGGCTCACCGACGCGCAGGGCAGGACCGTCGACTTCCGCAACACGGTCCTGATCATGACCTCCAACATCGGCTCCGTCTACCTCCTCGACGGCGTCACACCGAGCGGGGAGATCGAGCAGGAGGCGCAGCAGCGGGTGATGGCCGAGCTGCGCGCGCACTTCCGTCCCGAGTTCCTCAACCGCGTCGACGACATCGTGATCTTCAAGCCGCTCACCATGGAGGAGATCGAGCGCATCGTCGGCCTGATGTTCGTCGAGCTGCGGACCCGTCTCGAACAGCGGGGGATCCGGCTGGACGTCACCGAGGCGGCGCTCAGGTACATCGCCGAGCGGGGCTACGACCCGGTGTACGGCGCCCGCCCGCTGCGCCGGTTCATCTCCAGGGAGGTCGAGACGCGCATCGGCCGCGCTCTGCTGTCCGGGGAGGCGTACGAGGGGGGCGTGGTCCGGGTCGACCTCGCCGAGGGCGAGCTCGACGTCACCTACGCATGAGGAGAACCGGCAATGTCATCAAATATCGTGCAATGCCGGAACTGTGGGAAGAGGAACCGGGTACCCGCGGGCGCGGCGCCCGCCTCCGAACCGCGCTCATGGGTGGAGGGCGCGATCGCGCCGGTAGGTGAGGGGAGGGGCTGAGACGGGGGACAGGTGACCTCAGGGGATCTCAGCGAGGAGCTCGGTGCCCCTGGTGGGCGCCCTCCTCGGCGGAGAGCCTGGCCAGCTCGACCCGGGAGTGGATGCCCAGCTTGCGGAAGACCTGCCGCAGGTGGAAGGCGACCGTGTGCTCGCTGATGAACATCTGCTCGGCGGCGTTCCGGTTCGTCAGCCCCTGGGAGACCAGGTTGCAGACGGCCTGCTCGGTGCCGGTCAGGCTGGCCCACCCCGAGGTGGGATGGGCGGTCCTGACCCAGTGGCGGCGCCGCTCGCCCAGCAGTCGCAGCCTGCCCCGTACCCGCGCGGCGTCACGGACGGCCCCCATCGCGCCGTAGCAGGCGAGCGCGATCTTGAGGTTCTCCACGGCCGTATCCCGGCAGCCGTCCGCGCCGAGCAGCACGCCCAGATCCTCCGCCGCCGAACCCCTGGCCCACGGATCGCCGTGCCCGGCCACCGCGCGGCCCAGCGCCTCGGGGTCGCCCTCCCGCAGCCCACGGGCGTGGTCGGCGGCCACCGACGGATTGGGCAGGCCGGGGCTGCGCCAGGCGATGCCCTCGGCCGCGTCGACCACGGCGTCGGCCCGGTGCCGCTGACCCGTCGCCATGGCCATCCGTACCAGCCATGCCGCGGCGGTGGGCTCGCTGGTCAGCGCCCCGGTGTGCCGAGGCAGCGCGTCGTACAGCCCGCCGAGCGAGCTCATCCCGCCCGCGGCTCCGCCGCGCGCCTCGTTGATCCGCCCGGCCACCAGCTCCGAGCGCAGCCGCGTGCGCGGGGGCAGGTCTCGCGCCGACCCGACAAGGTTCCTCTCCATGTACCTGATGGCCCCCGGCAGGTCGCCCGCTCGCAGCGACGCGGTGCCGAGCACCGACAGGGCCGAAGAGGCCGGTAACGGGGCGCCCAGGGTCCCGGCGGCGGCCAGACCGGCCTCCGCGTGCTCGATCGCGCTGCCGAGCCTGCCCGAGGCCAGGTGCAGGCGGGCGCGCAGGACGGGGATCTCCGCGGCCCAGGCCGGCTCGCACCCGGCCTCGGCCGCGGCGATCTCCGTCGTGGCCTCCGCCTCGTCCAGCAGCCAGAGGTCGATCAGCATCGAGGCCAGCACCGCCCGGGGCTGCTGCCGCCGTCGTCCACCGGCCGGTTGCTCCACGGCTTCGCGTGCCAGGTCCAGCCCGTACGAGAGCCTGCCCTCGTCCCAGGCGAGCAGGGCCAGGTCCGTCAGCGTCTCGGCGTCGCCGCCCCCGGTCAGACGGGCCGGTCGTGTCCGGGCGGCGCGCTCGACCTGGTCGCGCAGCGCTCGCCGCACCGGTTGGGGCACCTTCTCGACGACCGAGCGCCACAGCAGCTCGTGCCTGAACGCCAGCTCGTCGGGGGTGGTGACGAGCACACCCGCGGCCAGGGCCTCCTCCAGCGCGGGAAGCAGCGCCGCCGGGGTCTCGCCGAGCATCTCGGCCGCGTACGCCGGTGAGAACGAGCGCCCGAGCACCGCCGTGGCCTCCAGCAGGTACCTGGTCCTGGTGCCGAGCTCGTTCAGCCGCCGCCGGACGGCGGTGTGCACCCGCAGGGGCAGCTCCGCCCCGGCGGGAGTGGTCTCGGCCAGCCGGGCGACGCCGTCCCGCACGAGGACGGCGCCCTCCTCGCACAGTCCGGTGAGATACTCGGACAGCAGCAGCGGGTTGCCGCCGGCCTGGGCGGCCAGCGCCGCCAGATCCTTCCCGGGAGCCGCGCCCAGGATGTCGGTGGAGATCTCGGTGACCGCACCGTCGTCGAGCGGGCGCAGCACGGTCCGGGTGGCGCCCTCCTCCTCGAGCAGGTCGAACAGCCGTCTGGCGTCGCCGCGCGCCGGGGTGCTGCGGCAGGCCAGCAGCCATGCCACCGGGCGTTCGGCCAGCCGCGAGGGCAGCGTGCGCAGGGCCATGAGCGTGGCGGGATCGGCCCACTGGAGATCGTCCAGGGTGACCAGCAGCGGCCCCGCGCCCAGCCTTCTCTCCAGCGAGGTCCTGACCTGCTCGGCCAGCCAGAGCAGCAGGCCGGGACCGTCGGGGAAGGCGTTCCTGGCCACGGTCATGGGCGCCGGCGACTCCTCCAGGGCCGACAGCAGCGGCCCCAGCGGTGTCAGCCGTCCCAGTTCGTCGGCCCGCCCGCTCGCGACCGCCGCCCCCCGCGCGGCCGCGAGGTCGGCGGCCTCGCCGAGCAGCAGCGTCTTGCCTATCCCCGGCTCGCCCTCGACGAGCATGACGTTCCCTGCCGTGGACGCGATGCCTTCCAGCAGGGCGAGGACCGCCGCCTGCTCATCTCTCCGGCCGCGCATCGTCTTGTCTCGGATCTGGGGTCATACGCCAGGCTTTCTTAGCGGTGATTACCCGTATGACATCCCCGTCAGGCGAAATGCCATGCGGTGGATGCTCCCGGCTACTGGTTGTTTGATGCAGATTTGACCTTTAAGTACGACTTCTAGTTGTTCTGCCGATCTGGCCGATGCCCGGCGAGCGTGATCTCCGGGAGGCGATCGCCGCGCGCGTTCCGTACGGGGCCCGCCCCCGGCGGGGATGGGAATGTCCTGACGAACACGCGGGTAGGGGCGCGCGTTCTCGTACAGGATGGGAGTCGGGGCGGCTCTCGGCGCCGGTCGGCAGGCTCACCGGATCCTTGCCGCCCGGCCCGCTCCCGAGACCGCCGGCGACCGGCGCGGCCCGATCGCGTCAATGGAGGAAGCATGGATCAGAGCACCTCGACAGAGCTCTCGGCCGTCGCGGTCGAGGCCGCCCGCGCGGTGGGCGAGCGGCTCCGCAAGGCGTTCAGGTCGCGTCCCGCGGTCGAGACCAAGAGCGACTTCCACGATCCGGTGACCGAGCACGACCGCGCCGCGGAGGAGACCATCCGGGAGGTCATCGAGAGACGCGTCCCGGGTAGCACGGTCATCGGCGAGGAGGGTGGCAGCGAAGGGTCCGGTGAGATCCGCTGGTACGTCGACCCGATCGACGGGACCGCGAACTTCGCCGCCGGGCTGCCCTTCTTCTGCGTGTCGATCGCCGCCGCCGCCGGGGACGAGGTGGTCGCCGGGGTGGTCTACGACCCGGTGCGCGACGACGAGTTCCGGGCCGACCTGGGCGGGGCCTGGTGCAACGACGTGCGGTTGCGCAGCGCCGGTGCCACGCGCGATCGGGAGGCGATGCTGCTGACCAGTTATCCCACCCCTCGCGAGCTGGCCGACGGCGGGGAGGAGGTGCTGCGCGAGTTCGGCCGGATGCTGGCGTCGTTCGCCTCCACACGCCGTCCGGGCAGCACGGCGCTCAAGCTGGCCCATGTCGCGGGAGGGTGGGCGGACGTCGCCTACGGCAGTAGGGTCAGTCCATGGGACGTGGCGGCGGGGGCGCTGCTGGTCCGGCAGGCGGGGGGAGTGTTCATCCCGCTGGACGGATCGATCTTCGAGCCCGGCGGCTACCTCGCCCATGTCGGCGGGTTCGATCTGGCGGGATCGGTCATGAGCGATCTGGTTCCTCCGGGCCGCTCCGCCTGAGCGCGGGCGAGGGAAGGCCCGGGTACCCGGCCCGCGCGGTCCGCGGGCAGGTGTCACTGCATTACCTATTGATCCTGTAGGAAATGCAGGTAACATGATTGTCTCGCCGTACGAAGGAGCCGCCATGAGCCTGGAGTCGGGGGCGGAGAGCCCGCTGGCCACCGCGGTCGAGGCCGCGCGCTGGATCCGCTCGGCGGCCGTGGAGGACGAACGGGGACGGCACTGGCAGGCCAACCCCGACCCCCGGGGCCGGGCCGCCATGCCCGACCACCCCCTGTCGTTGTACTCGGGGGCGGCCGGGATCATCCTGTTCTTCCTGGAGCTCGCCGCCGCCACGGGTGACGAGGGCTACCTGGACGATGCCGGGGCCGGGGCCCGCTATCTCGCCGCCACCTGGCGGGAGCAGGCCGACCTCTCCCTCCACCACGGTCTGGCCGGGGTGATGTTCGCCCTCGCCGAGGCCGGATGGGCCACCGGTGAACGGGATTTCGAGGTCGAGGCCGGCGCGGTCGCCGACCGCATCGTGCGCAGCGCCCGCCCCATCGACGGCGGCCTGGGCTGGACCGGTGACCCCGCCCAGCGCGGCGACGGCGGGATCATCCTCGGCCTGCTGCACGCCGGGGGCATCCTGGGGGTGCCCGCCTACCAGGAGATCGCCGTCGAGGCCGGCGCCCGCATCGCCGCGCTCGCCGTCCCGGGCCACCGCTTCGGCGAGGGCGCCTGCGCCGACCTGCCGCTGGACGCGGTCACCCCGGGGTTCCTGTCCGGCACGGCCGGCACCGCCTTCCTGCTCGCCCGCCTGTACGGCGTGACCGGCGAGACCCGCTTTCTCGACGGCTCCCGCAGGGGGGCCGACTTCGTCCGCGCGGTCAGCGCCGTGACCGAGCGGTGTGCGCTGGTGCCGCACCACATCCCGCAGGGCCGCGATCTGCACTACCTGGGCTTCTGCTCCGGTTCCGCGGGGGTCGCCCGGACGTTCTACGAGCTGTACCGGGTGTCGGGTGACGCCGGAGATCTCGACTGGGTCGAGCGGCTGGCCAGGGGGATCGTCAGCAGCGGTGCCCCCGCCAGCCAGAGCGGTGGCTACTGGAACTCGGCCTGCCAGTGCTGCGGCACCGCCGGGCTGGTGGAGCTGTTCGTCGGGCTCTGGGCGGCGACCGGCCACCCGCAGCACCTGGAGTTCGCCCGCACGCTGGGGGAGAACCTGACCGGCCTGGCCACCGGCCACGACGGCCGGGGCTCCCGCTGGTACCAGGCCTACCGGCGGCTGCGCCCCTGGGAGGTCACCGCCGACACCGGCTACATGGTCGGCGCCGCGGGCATCGGGGCCGCGCTCCTGCACCTGGACGCCACCGCGCGTCCGCAGGAGGCCCGGCGGCTCATCCTGCCGCCGGACAACCCGTTCCCCGCCATCCCGCTGCCGAGCGCGACGCTCCGCCGGTCCTGAAGAGCGTGGAAGGCGCGTCGCCGGTGAACCGGACGGTCATCGCGGGGGAGCACGGCGCGGGCCCGCGCACGTCCCCGTACCCTGTACGGTCGGCATCGAGGTCTCCGCGGGCCCCGGCATCACGGACCCGTCCCCTGGCGCGCACGGCATCCGGGCCATGTCACCCCCGCGCACCCGATCGTGCCGGTCCGGCCGTGGAGGGGCGGCAGCCGCCGCGCCTCTCACGCCGGAGGCCCCGAGAACGACGCACCCTTTGGCCGTCAAGGGGTGACAAAACTCGTGACCATGATTGGTGATTCTCCGTGAGTGCCACCCAGGGCCTGCCTAATCTCGGTGTCGTGACAATCGAGGATTTCCTTCCCGACCCGGGCCGTTCCACAGTCGCGATCGAACCGGCCCAGCCGGGCGCGGGCCACTGGGCCGGTGCGCCGAGCGCCGTGGCGAGCGACGGGCTGATCTACCTCGCCTACCGGCTACGCCGCCCCGTCGGCGAGGGCCGCGGCTACGCCGTCGTCGTTGCCCGCTCCACCGACGGTGAGCGGTTCGAGACCCTGCTCACCATCGGCAGGCAGGAGATGGACACCGAGTCACTGGAGCGGCCCACCCTGGTCCGCACACCGGAAGGGCGCTGGCGGCTCTACCTCAGCTGCGCCACCTACGACACCAAGCACTGGCGGGTCGAGGTGCTGGAGGCCGACGACCCGTCCGGGTTCCGCGCCGCGCAGCGGCAGGTGGTGCTGCCCGGCGACCCGAAGACCGGCGTCAAGGACCCGGTGATCGTGTGGCGGGGCGGCGTGTGGCATCTGTGGGCCTCCTGCCACCCCCTGGCGGAGGACGACGAGGCCGACCAGATGGTGACCGACTACGCCACCAGCGCCGACGGCATCGAGTGGACCTGGCAGGGCACCGCGCTCAGCGGCCGGCCCGGAGCCTGGGACGCCCGGGGGGCGCGGGTGGCGGCGGTCCGCTTCCTCGGGGAGCAGGTGGTGGCCTTCTACGACGGCAGAGCCACCGCGGTGGAGAACTACGAGGAGAAGACCGGTGTCGCGGTCGGCACCGACCCGGCGGAGCTGACCCCGATCGGCGCCGGGCCCGCCGCCCTCTCGCCGCACGCGGGCGGTGGCCTGCGCTACCTGGACATCGTGGACCTGCCGGAGGGCGGGCGGCGGCTCTACTACGAGTACACCCGCGCGGACGGGGCGCACGAGCTCCGCACCGAACTGCGCTGAGCACGGTCGCCGACCTGCGCGGGGCCATGCCGATCACGCCCCGGCCGGGCACGGTGCGGCCCACGAGCCCCGTAGCGGGCGGTGCCGATCGCGGCCTGGTACGGGGCTCGCCCCCACTGTCCCGCCTGAGGGAGGGGGTCAAACCTGGGGGCGGCCGTTGCGGGCCTGACGCTGGCCGTTGGGGCGGACGCCCACCAGGCCGCCGGAGCGCTCGCGGGGACGGAGCCAGTCGCTGAAGTCCTCGCCGGTCACCCTCTGCAGCAGCGCCACGTCCTGGGTGAAGTGGGAGATCAGTTTCTCCCGCTGCTCCCAGGTCAGCGGCTGGCGGGAGCGGGCCCGCCGCTGCAGCTTGCGCTCCAGCGGGTCGGTCAGCGCCACGCTCACCCGCGGCGGCAGGAATCGTCCCACGGACGACCCCACGCGCAACGCCCGCGACAGCATCCGGTGTCCGCGGGTCGGCTCCGGATGGGCGGTCACGTTCTCCCGGGGGACCTCGGTGACGACGCCGGTCTCCACGCCGAGGAAGCGGCAGATCCGGTCCAGGGTGTCGGCGGGCCGGTCGACCAGGTCGCGGTAGCGGTAGACGAGCACCTGCTCGCGGGGGAACAGGGTGAACAGGTGTTCCAGCTGTCTGCCGTACTTGCCGAGCCCCAGGTAGTGCCAGAACGGTGCCCAGCCGGCCGTGACCCTTCGCTCCTCCTCGGCGCAGGCCTCCAGCACGTCGCCGATCGGCTCCAGTCCGGCCGACCACAGATGTGTCCAGTTGGAGTGGGCGCGCTCCACCGGGTCGCGCAGCACCACGATGAGCCTGGCGTCGGGGATGGTCTTCCTGATGCGCCGCTGGGCCGCCAGGTCGTAGAGGTAGAACGGGGTGGACTCGCCGGTGAGCGTCCCCGGCGGTGCCATGTCGAACAGGGCTTCGTAGTCCTCGCGCCGCCAGACGTGCTCGCGGTAGGTCTGGGCGTCGCCCGGGCCTCCCCTGGTGGGAGGGGGGCCGTCACTGAGGAAGAACTTCGGCTCCTTCACCGGGGACATGAACAGCTCCGGGTGCCGGGCCAGTGCGGCGTGCAGGGCGGTGGTCCCGGTTTTGGGGGCACCGATCGTGAGGAAATTCGGCAGGGGCATCGTTATTACCCTCAATTCCTACTATTATTATTGGTAAATATAACCCCTTTCCCGGCGAAGGCAAGCGGCCCGCCATGGGGTTGTGGTGCCCCAAGGGCCTGCCCCATGGCGGGAGTTCCAGTCGCCGACGCCTATCCCCAGCTCATGGGGGCGAGCCGCGCTGTTCCGTTCAATGAACGCCAGGCGCTTCTCTGCTATTTCGACGCCGCGAGGGAGTTTTGTCGCGTTGTAAATAAACGCAACATCCGTTCCGTATTCCTACCCTGATGTGCCTCCGGCGGGACCCCGCGCCGCCGGATTCCCGGGGGGCAGGGCGAACACGGCGAGAGCCCGGCCCCGAACTCCTTTACGCGGCGGCGATCAGGCATCGAACCACCCGCCGCGAGGGCTTCGGCATCAGGGCGCACCCTGGGCGGCCGGAAACGCGTGCGCGGCGGCGCGAGCCGGGAACCCCGCCGATACCCTTGCCGAATGCCCGACCCGTACCTGACCCCGCGGAACACGACAGAGCACGAGATCGACATAAAGCGCTCCCGTTTCCTGTGCGCCATCGGTCGGGCCGCCTCGGAGGAAGAGGCCAGGGAGTTCATCGCCGGCCGCAAACGGCTGTACGGTGACGCCACGCACAACTGCTCGGCCTACGTGATCGGCGGCGACCGCCACATCCAGCGGGCCGACGACGACGGCGAGCCCGGTGGCACCGCGGGTACCCCGATGCTGGAGACCCTCCTGCGCAGGGGCGTCGCCGACGTGGTGGCGGTGGTCACCCGGTACTTCGGCGGGGTGAAGCTCGGAGCGGGAGGCCTGGTCCGCGCGTACGGCTCATCGGTCGGCAAGACACTGGATCTCACACCACTGGTCGAGATGGTGCCCGCCAGGGTCATGACCGTGACCGTGGACCACGTCCAGGCCGGGCGGCTGGAGAACGACCTGCGCATCTCGCCGTACGAGGTCAGGGAGGTCCGCTACGGCGCTGAGGTCGGCTTCCGTGTCGCGGTACGCGAGCGTGACCTGGCCGACTTCCCCGGCTGGGTCGCCACGCTGACCGCGGGCCGCGCCAGGATCGAGCAGGGCGAGACGGTCCACCTCAGAAACAGCTGAAACGGTGCCGGACCGTATGAGAGTAAAGATATCTGGACGTCCCTCGCGTGGGCCCAAACCACTTTTCGGCGGCGGTCAATGTGGGATAGGTCACAGTTGAGGGCGGAGAGCCCGGCCGGAAGGCGGGTGCGCCCGCCCCTTCCCGGGCTGTGACGGTCTCTGCCCGCCGCACTCGCCTGGCCGGCCGATACCCACCCTGACGTGCGAGAACCCCGGAGATTTCGTGATCGTCACGATGGGGTTCCAGGCGCCTGTGGTTTTCCGCAGCCGAACCCTGTGGCGTGTACGAGGCAGGAGCGGGCGCATTCCTCATCCACGCCCTACCCAACCCTCCGTAGCCTTGTCCCTATGAGTTCACCGAATCTCGACGGAGTCGCCGGATGGGCGATCAACCTTATGGAAACCCTGGGTGCGCCAGGGGCGGGGCTGGCGATCGCACTTGAGAACCTGTTCCCGCCGCTGCCCAGCGAGGTGATCCTGCCGCTGGCCGGGTTCACCGCGAGCAAGGGGAACATGGGGTTGTTCGACGCCGTGCTCTGGACGACCCTGGGATCGGTGATCGGCGCGCTGGCGCTGTACGCGGTCGGGGCCCTGCTGGGCCGCGAACGTGTGGTGTTCATCGCCTCCAAGCTGCCGCTGGTCAGCGTCTCCGACATCGAGAAGACCGAGGCGTGGTTCGCCAAGCACGGCAGGAAGACCGTCTTCTTCGGCCGGATGATCCCCATCTTCCGGAGCCTCATCTCGATCCCGGCGGGGGTCGAGCGCATGCCGATCGTCATCTTCACCCTTCTCACCACCTTGGGCAGCCTCATCTGGAACACGGCGTTCGTGATGGCGGGGTTCCTGCTGGGAGAGAACTGGTCGCTGGTCGAGGACTACATGGGGATCGTCTCGAAGACCGTGCTGGGCATCGTGATCCTCGCCGTGGTGGTCTTCGTGGTCGTCAGGCTGTCCGACCGGCGCAAGGGCAAGCACCACGCCTGACCGAGAAACCGCCGAGCAGGGCCTGCCGGGTACCGGCCGGTCTCGCGCTCGGGGCCCTCTGGGCCCCGGCCGGGCCGGTCCTCCTCCTGGCGGGCCCGTTCCTGTTCACGGCGCGGACACGCCCACGCGTGCCGGCGGACCGACAAGCTCGGGTTGCCGCACGTCACCGGCCACAGCCGCGGTGTCCTGGCCGTGCTGCGCCATCTCGGCTCCTGCAGGTCGGCCCCCGGCCGGTTGGAGATCGGGAAACACGGTGGCCGCCCCGGTACACCCGCCGGTCAGAGCCGGAGCTCGTCCTCCTGGGCCGAGGTGAGGTCGCTGGGCCAGAGCCGGTAGACGTTGAGGCGCGTCTCGTAGTACTTGTCCGTCTCGCCGACCCACTGCATGCCGATGCGCCTGGCCGTGCCGGCACCGCGTTCGTTGTTCACCCGCACGACCGCGACGAGCTCGTGGGCACCGATGGAGAAGGCCCATCCGGCCAGGGCGCGGCCGGCCTCGGTGGCGTAGCCGTGACCCCAGAAGTCGGGGGCGAGCTGCCAGCCGATCTCGATGTCCTCCTCGTCGGGCGGCAGGTACCTCAGGGAGAGGCCGCCGATGATCCGCTGGTCGGAGTTGCGGACGATCGCCCAGCGGCCGAGCGGGGGCGTCAGGGTTTCACGGTTGCGTTCCCATGCCTGCAGCGTGGCCCGCATGGCCCCCTCACCGTCGAGCCGGTTCATCGCCGGGGACAGCCACCGGGTGACCTCCGGCGTGCCGTAGATGGCCAGAGCATCGCGGGCGTCCTCGGGACTCCAGTCGCGTACCGTGAGGCGGTCGGTGGTCAGTAACGCCATGGTCTTCCTCTCCCCGGCGAGCGAGCCGGCCGTGCGGCGACGAGAGAACAGCGAGTAGAAGAAAGTGTCGTTTTCTTGCCGGAAATGTCCGATGTGTTGCCCTTGTGAGGGTACGCCCATCTGGCTGCCGCCGACCAGCCGGGTGGGAATTACCTGTTCAGGGATGACGGCCCTGGCCCGGCCTCCGGCCGGGCGCCCCGCGCGGCGGCGGTCAGCCCTCCAGGGCGTACTGCATCACCCGGAGCTTGGCCTGGGCCTCGGCGAGCTCGGACGCGGGGTCGGAGTCGCCCATGATGCCGCACCCGGCGAACAGCCGGGCCCGGGGGCCCTCGATCTGGGCGCAGCGCAGCGCGATCCCCCACTCGCCGTCCCCTCGCGCGTCGATCCAGCCGACAGGACCGGCGTATCCGGCGCGGTCCATGCCCTCAAGCTCGCGGATGACGCCGAGCGCGGCCCCGGTCGGGGTGCCGCCGACGGCGGCGGTCGGGTGCATGGCCGCCACCACGTCCAGGACCGAGGTCCCCGCCGACAGCCGCCCGGTCACCGGGCTGGCCAGGTGCTGGACGTTGGGGAGCACCAGGAGTTCGGGCTCCTCGGGGATCTTCAGCTCGGCGCAGAGCGGGTCTAGCGCCTCCCGTACCGACGCGACTGCGCAGACGTGCTCGTAGCGGTCCTTCTCCGAGGAGAACAGGGCCGCGCCGCGTGCCATGTCGTCCGCCCGGTCGCTGCCCCGCGCGATCGTGCCGGCCAGCACCAGGGACTCGACGGTCTCCCCGGTACGCCGGACCAGCAGTTCGGGGGTGGCGCCGACCAGCCCCGCACAGGAGAAGGTGTAGCACTCCGGGTAGCGGCCGGCCAGGCGGGCCAGCAACAGGCGGACGTCGATCGCCCGCTCCGCGACGGCGGTCAGGTCGCGGGCGAGCACCGTCTTCTCCAGCCGGCCCGACCTGATCCGCCGGACGGCGCGGGCCACGGCGTGCTCCCACTCCGGCGCGCTCAGACTGCCGTCGCCGTACCGGATCCTGCCCGGGTCGCGGAGCGGGGTGACGGTGTCGAGCCGCTGCTCACCGACGGTGGTCAGCCAGGCGCGGCCGTCGCGGCGGGCGAGGATGGTCCGGGGGACGAGGAGGACCGATCCGCGTGACTCCGGGTCGAAGGTGAACGAGCCGAAGGCGACGGGGCCCGAACCGGGGGTCGTCACGTCGTCGTCGACATCCGCCTCGCCGAAGAGATCCGACAGCCGGTCGCGAGCCCAGTCGAAACGCCGGGGGCCGGGCGGCACCTCCAGGCGCAGGGCCTCGCCCCAGGCCACGAGGCCCTCCCCGCGCCTGACCCAGGCATAGGGCGCGGTCTCCGGCAGTCGTGCGAACAGGTCACCGGGGTCGTCGACGGAGGTGGTCCTCACCACGAGAGGACGGGTTGATCCGAGCGCTACACTCACCCCCGCCACTCTATGCCGGAAACTGAACATGTTCGACGGCGGTTCCCCCCGCCAGCACGGCCGCCACGCGGTGTCAAGAAAACCAAGGCACTCGGTCAACGGAGCCTGCCGCCCTGGCCTGCGGTGATACATCCGAAGCAGACGCGATCTCGCAGCGGAGGTGTCATGCTTCACAGGACTGTGACAGCACTCACAGGGCTGGCCGCCCTGACGGCCGCCTGGACCGTTCCGGCCGGGGCGACACCGGTGGGGCAACCCTGGCGGCCGGTGGTCATGGCCGCGCTCGGAGACTCCATCAGCGCGGGGTTCAACGCCTGCGGGTGGTACGTCACCTGCGCCTCGCGTTCCTGGTCGACCGGCGAGCACCGCGATGTCAGGAGCCACTACCAGAGGCTACGCGCCCTGGACGTGGCACTCGCCGGGCACAACGTGAACCTCGCCGTTCCCGGCTCCACCAGTGCCGACCTGGCCGGGCAGGTGACGCAGGCGGTCGGCCACCGCGCCGACTACGTGACGCTCCTGATCGGCGCCCAGGACGTCTGCGTGTCCGAGGAGCGGCTGATGACCCCCGTGGCCGTCTACGAGAGCCGGGTGGCCGGGGCACTGGCCCTGTTGCGGGCGGGCAGGCCCGACGCCCGGGTGTTCGTGGCGAGCATCCCCGACATCGGACGGCTCTGGCAGAGCGGCAGGGACAACCTGGTGGCCCGCGGGTTCTGGGAGGTGGGCCGGATCTGTCCCACCATGCTGGCGCGCCCCACCTCGACGTCGGCGGCCGACCAGGCCCGCCGCGACCGCGTGCGCGCCCGGGTGATCGGTTTCAACGCCGCACTCGCCAGGGTCTGCGCGGCGTACGGCCCGAACTGCCGGTTCGACGGCAATGCGGTGTTCAGGCAGGCGTTCACGCTGAACCACATCAGCAAGTGGGACTTCTTCCACCCCAGCGCCGCGGGCCAGCGGCTGATCGCGGAGAAGACCTACGGCGCGATGCGCGACTGGCTCGCGGAAGAGGCCCCGGAGCCCGTCCTCGCCCCCTGAGCCGGCAGCCTGGGGCGGCCGGTGACAAGTCGCCGCCCCCTTCAGAGCCAGCCGTTGTGCCGGGCGGTGCGGGCGGCCTCGATGCGGTTACGGGTGCCGGTCTTGCCGATCGCGGCGGACAGGTAGTTGCGGACGGTGCTCTCCGACAGGTGCAGCCGCCGCGAGATGTCGGCGATCGTCGCGCCGTCCGCCCCCGCGGCCAGCACGTCCCGCTCACGATCGGTCAGCGGGCTGGCGCCGGTGCTCAGCGCGGCGGCGGCCAGCGCGGGGTCGATCACCTTCTCGCCCGCCAGGACCCGGCGGATCGCCGCGGCGAGATCCTCGACGGGACCGTCCTTGACGAGGAATCCGGCGGCGCCCGCCTCCATCGCCCGGCGCAGGTAGCCGGGCCTGCCGAAGGTGGTCAGGATCAGCACCCGGCAGCCGGGCAGGCGGTCCCGGAGGCCGGCCGCGGCCTCCAGGCCGCTGATCCCCGGCATCTCGACGTCCAGCAGGGCGATGTCGGGACGCGTGTCCAGCGCGGCGGCCACGACCTCGTCGCCCCCGGCGACCGTGGCGACGACCTCGATGTCGTCCTCCAGACCGAGAAGCAGGGCCAGCGCGCTGCGCATCATGCCCTGGTCCTCGGCCAGCAGCACCCTGATCATGAAAGCGTTCCTCCTCGGCGGAAAACCAACGATTGTGCGGGCGGAGGGCAAGCGATCATGAAAGGTTCCTCTCCGGTGGAAGAGCGCCGATCATGGGAGCGTCACCCTCAGCACGAAGCCGTCGCCGCCGCCGGCCTCCAGCGTTCCGCCGAGCGCGACGACCCGCTCGGTCAGGCCGCGCAGGCCATTGCCCAGGGTGCCCGCGCCGGCCCCCCGGCCGTCGTCACGGATCTCCAGCACCCGGCCCTCCAGGGTGATCTCGCAGGTGCGGGCGGCGCTGTGGCGGACGACATTGGTCACGCCCTCCCGTACGGCCCAGCCCAGCAGGGCGTCGGCCTCCGGCGCGGGGCGGCCCTCGGAGACGGTGACCGTGGCGGCGATGCCCGCGTCGGCCAGTACCGTGCGCGCCGAGGCCAGCTCGGCGGCCAGCCCGCGCCCCCGGTAGCCGCTGACCGCGGCCCGCACCTCGGTCAGCGCCTCCCGGCCGACCGTCTCGATGTCGGCCGCCTGCCGAGCCGCCGCCTCCGCGTCGCGGGGAACCAGCCGCCGTACGGCCTCCGCCTTGACCACCATCATCGACAGGGTGTGCCCGAGCAGGTCGTGCAGGTCGCGGGAGAACCGCAGCCGCTCCTCGGCCACCGCGACCCGGGCCAGCTCCTCCCGGGTCTCCTGGAGCTCGGTGATCACGGAGAAGAGCTTCAGGACGACGCTGACCACCAGGCCGCCGGTGGTCGTTCCCCATGCGGCCAGGGTGATGCTCGCCCAGCCGGCTCCCGCGCGCCACATCACCGCGGTCAGCGCGAGCGTCAGCACGGTGAGGAGGAGGTAGACGGACCTGCCGCGCAGCACGACCCCGCAGGCGATCGTCATCAGCGGTGCGAGGTAGAACCAGTTCTGCGCCGGCCCGGCCAGCAGCAGGAAGATCACCACCAGCAGCCCGGCCAGGGCCACGGCCGCCGCTCGTCGCCGGCCGCGGAAGGACAGCCGGATGCAGAGCACGTACAGGGTGGCGAAGGCGACGACGCCCAGCGCGGCCGGCGGCGCCGGCCGCACCTGCCCCGCCGCGAGGTCGCTGATCGGGGGATAGGCGATCAGCAGCCACGGATAGAAGGCGAGTTCCCCGGGCCCCTGCCTTCTCAACCTGCCCGACCATTTCCGTCTGGCCGCTCCCAGCCGTTTCGCCTTCGCCTTCTTCGGCCCTTGCGGCCTCTCCCGCTCCGTCGCCTCCGGCTTCCCGCTCATCCGGCCACTCCTATCACGCGACTCGCGCGATTCACACCACGCGCCCGGCCCGGCGGTAGGCGTACACCGCCAGGACGCCGAAGGCGAGCAGCCAGCCGGTCAGGATCAGCGCCACGTCGGCCCCGGGCGCCTGGCCGAAGGCGATCTTCCGCGCCAGGTCGGCGTAGGTGAAGCTCGGCGTCCACTCCGCGAGCGTCTTCAACCAGGAGGGGAAGCCCTCGGTGGGCAGCCACAGACCTCCGACGATCGCCAGCGCCATGTTGGCCGCGATGTTGAGCACGGCGGCGGTCTGGCCGCTGAACCGGTAGCCGATGGCCAGGCCGAGCAGGGTGAAGGGCAGGGAACCCGCCCAGAGCAGGAGCACGATCGAGACCCACTGCCAGATCTCCAGCCGTACCCCGTTGAGCAGCGCCGCCGACAGGCACACGCCGGCGATCGCGGGCAGCACCACGAGCATGCCGGTGCCCGCCTTACCGGCGATCACCCGTACCGGCGCCAGGGGAGTGACGCGCAGCTGCCGCAGCCAGCCCGCCGTCCTGTCCTCGGCGATGCCGGTGCCGTTGTTGAAAGCCGAGCCGATCGCGCCGAAGGCGGCCATGCTGACCATCACGTGCAGGGCGGCCCAGGTACGGTCGTCGCCCGCTATGCCGAGGTTGGTGAAGATCAGGTACATCACCACGGGCATCGTGAAACCCATGATCACGTATCCCGGGTCGCGGCGGCTTCTGGCGATCTCCAGGCGGATGTAGCCGAGCATCAGGCGTCCACTCCCGTCAGTGCGATGAAGGCGTCCTCGAGCGCGGCGGGGACCACCTCAAGGTCTCGTACGGCTCCGGCCTCGGCCAGCGCCAGGACCGTGGCGTCGGCGTCGCGGGTGCGCAGGCGGGCGCGGTTCCCGTGGATCTCCACGGAGGTGACCCCGGGAAGGCGTTCCAGCAGTGCGACGTCCCCGGCGGTGGCGGTGACGCTGACCGTGGTCAGCGGGACCAGGCGCTTGATCTCCCGGCTGGTGCCGTCGGCCACGATCCGGCCCCTGTCGATCACCACCACCCGGTCGGCGTACTCGTCGGCCTCCTCCAGGTAGTGGGTGGAGAACAGCACGGTCCTGCCGCGCGCGGCGAAGGCACGCATGCTCTCCCAGAACTCCCGCCTGGCCCGGACGTCCAGCGCTGCGGTCGGCTCGTCCAGCAGGATCAGCTCCGGGTCCCCGGCCAGCGCCAGCGCGAAGCGGAGGCGCTGCGCCTGGCCGCCGGAGAGCCGTTCCACCCTGCGGCCGGCCAGCTCCTCCAGCCCCGCGACGGCCATCACCTCCGATAGTGGGAGCGGCGCCCGGTATGTCCCGGAGACGAAGCCGAGCAGCTCGCCGACCGTGGTCCGGGAGACGAGGCCGCCCTCCTGGGGCATCGCCGCCAGCCGCCCACCCCGGATCGCGGCCTCAGGGGCGCCCCCGAACACGCGAACCGTCCCGGAGTCGGCGGCCAGCAGCCCGAGCAGCAGCCCGATGCTGGTCGACTTGCCCGCGCCGTTGGGGCCGAGCAGGGCGACGGTCTGCCCGGCGGGGATGTCGAGGCTGAGGTCGTCCACGGCGCGTACCGCCCCGAAACGTTTGGTCACGTTCTTGAGTGACACCGCGTCATTCGTCATGCGAAAGACGCTACGGAGGGCGCGGGATCCCAGGTAGATCCATCGATCCAGGGCTGCCCGGGACAAATGTCACCCCTCGGTGCTCGCGGAATTCCCGGCCCGTCACCGGAACCGCAGCGTGGAGGCCCCGGTGTGCACGGCGGGCCTCCACGAGCCCTGTCGTGGGGGCATCGGGCGGAGCGTGCCGACCGCTCTCGGCCTCGCCCACCCGTTCCTGTTCCCACCCCGCCCCGTCAGGCTTTCGTCTCAGACCGCCAGCGCGGCGAGCGCCGCCGCGGTCTCCTCCGGCTTGGAGAACATCGGCCAGTGGCCGGTGGGCACCGAGGCGAAGCTCCACTCGGGCCCGGCGAGCGCCGCGAAGAACGGGTGACCGGCGGCGATCATGGCGTGCACCTGCTCCAGCGGGAACGAGCACGTGATGAGCGTCTTGGGCAGCGCGTCCGCGCCGCCCTTGAGCGCCAGGGGCTGGGTCATCGTCCCGTACGGCTGCGGGGTCGCGCGGGAGACGAACCACTCCCGCTCGGTCTCGCCCAGCCCCTCCAGGCTGGCCCCGGCCCGCTCCTGCTCCTCCCAGGACGGGAGCGGGTAGCCCACCCCGTCGCCCTGCTCGGCGACCCGCTTCTCGATGAACGTCCGCCACTCGGGCTCGGTGGCGTCCAACTGGGTCATGCCGTCGGCCAGCGGACCGCTGTCGAGGTAGACGATCCGGGAGACGCGCTCGGGAATCCGGTCGGCCGCGCCGGTGACCGGCGCGCCGGCCCCGCTGTGGGCGACGAGGATCACCTCGTTCAGGTCCGCGAAGACGACCGTGTTGACGATGTCCTGGATGTGGGTCTCCAGGTCGACCCCGGGGCCTGCCAGGTGCGCTCTGTCGCCGAGCCCGGTGAGCGTGACCGGGTGGACCTCGTGCCCGGCCTCGCGCAGCGGCCGGGTGACCTTCTCCCAGGCCCACGCGCCCAGCCAGAAACCGGGAACCAGCAGGTAAGTACTCATATCTCTGCTCTCCTTCATTCGCCTGGTTTCATCCTAGAATCGAATCCGGACAGTATCGGTCCTGATTTTTGAGGAGAATTCGAATGACCGCCGCGAGGGTCCTCGCGCTGCTGGAGTTGCTGCAGGCCGCCCCCGGCCTGACCGGCCCCGAACTCGCCGCCAGGCTGGAGGTGGACGAGCGCACGGTGCGCCGCTACGCGGTGCGGCTGTCGGAGCTCGGCGTGCCGGTCTCGGCCGAGCGGGGCCGCCACGGCGGCTACCGGCTGCTGCCCGGCTACAAGCTGCCGCCGCTGATGCTCACCGACGACGAGGCCACCGCAGTGGTGCTGGGGCTGCTGGCCGGACGGCGGACCGGGCTGGCGGTGGGGGAGACGGCCACCGAGAGCGCCCTGGCCAAGATCCAGCGGGTGCTCCCGGGGCCGCTGCGCGAGCGCGTCGACGCGATCTCGGAGACGCTGGGCCACACCGGCGTCGCGACGCGGGCACCCGCCCCGAAGGCGGGCCCGCTGCTCGCCCTCGCCGACGCCGCCCGTCGCCGGGTCACCGTCCGGCTGGCCTACCGCTCCTGGCGTGGCGACGCCTCGACGCGCGACCTGGACCCGTACGGCATCGTCTTCCACTCCGGCCGCTGGTACGTCACGGGCCTCGACCACGACAGCGGGGAGATCAGGACCTTCAGGGTGGACCGGGTGGCGAGCGCCGCGCGCACCGAGCGCAGGTTCTCGGCCCCGGACGGCTTCGACCCGGTCGCGCACGTGGTCGGATCGCTGTCGGCGGTGCCCTACCGCTACGAGGTCAGGGTGCTGCTGGAGGCCACGCTGGAGGAGGCCGCCGCCCGGATCCCCGCCGCCACGGCGACCCTGGCCGAGACCTCCGCCGGGGTGCTGCTGGCCACCAGGGCCGAACGGCTGGACGGGATGGCCCAGATGCTCGCCGGCCTCGGCTGGCCGTTCACCGTCATCACCCCCGCCGAACTACGCGACGAGATCAGAGCCCTCGCCGCCCGCCTCCTCGCCTCCGCAGCCGTCACCCCGCCCTGACCTCGGCGCTTCGCGGCATCCCGCCGAGGAGACCAGCTGGCCGCACCGGCCGCGATCCGGTCGCTGGGATAGTTGCTTTTGGAATTCTCCGTCTGCAGGCGGAGGAGGATGCCAGGGATGACGAAAGGCGATCATGTTGATCAGAGCGGCACAGGTGGTCGAGGCGGACCTCCTGAGCGAGCTGGCGGTTCGATCCAAGGCGCACTGGGGCTACGACGAGGCATTCATCAGGTACCTCCAGCGTGGATACCCCCGCCTTCGGGCGGGGGAGGAAACGCGGCACGGTGCCGCGCTTCTGGGTGGGTGGTGTAGCCGTAGCCGTCGGCTCGTTGGAGCAGGTGGACGTGGCGGTGGCCGATTCCCTGCACGGTGCCGTGCCGGGTGGTGATGTTGAAACTGCCGGTGCTGCGGACCACGACCCGTCCGGCGTGGACTCCGGTG
This sequence comes from Streptosporangium sp. NPDC002544, assembly GCF_040295965.1. Lineage (NCBI taxonomy): Bacteria > Bacillati > Actinomycetota > Actinomycetes > Streptosporangiales > Streptosporangiaceae > Streptosporangium > Streptosporangium sp. NPDC002544. Next base: position 79,116 of record NZ_JBEOWJ010000044.1, read on the forward strand.
TTCTTGCCGGTCGGGACGGTCGCGCGGACCAGGTCGCCGGTGGCGAACCCCTTGATCTGCTTGGTCCGGGGCAGCCGCAGGCGAGGGAAGCCGTAGCGGTCGGTGCGGGTGCGGGCGTAGGTGCCGCGCCCGGTCGCCTTGACCACGAGCACGGTGGACGGCCAGGCGGTCACGGTGTCGAGCGAGCCGACGTGCAGCGCGTCCAACGTGTGCGACTTGGCGGCGCCGGTACGGGAGCGGTTCCACTTCGTGCGGCCACCGGAGGCGGTGTGAACCGACAGGCCGGTCGCCTCCAGGGCCCGCCACAGCGCCCACCTGGTGGCGTTGACCGCGGCGGCGTCCCGTAGCGGAGCCTTCGCCTGCCGGAGGATCCTCGCGAGGAGGGCGGGTTTGTCCTTGAGGAATTCCTGAACGGGGGTGGCGTTCTTGGTCTGGTTGCAGCCGATGCAGGCCAGGGTGAGGTTGCTGATCCGGTCCGAGCCGCCCCGGCTGCGGGGGTGGATGTGGTCGAGGTTGAGCGGTACGCCGCTGGCGCCGCAGTAGGCGCAGGTGCGCCCCCATTTGGCGAGCAGGTATTCGCGGACCTCGTACCCGGCGAGGGTGCCCTGCTGGTATTCCGCTCCTTCGAGCGGCTTGCCCGCCGAGAGGGTGTGGGTGTCGAAGGAGACCTTCTCCACGTGGACGGTGGTGACGGGTGCCCACCGGGTGAGCCGCGCCACCCATGACATGGTGGTGTCGATGCGGTGTCGCAGTGACGGCGCGAGCCACCCTTTCGGTTTGATGCGGTTGAGGAACCGGGGGGAGCGGTAGCGCAGGTTCGCGCTGCGGCGTCGCCGTCGATACCGCGAGCGGGCGGTGAGCCTGTCGCGGATCGCCGCGCCTCGGTGGTCGAGTTGGATCGCATACCGTCCGGCCCGGCTCCCCTCATGGTTGGTGAACACGGCCAGGCCGGTGTGCTTGCTGCCCGGGTCGATGCCCACGTGCACGCCCTCGACGGTCGAGGCCGCCGCGTCGCGGTCTTTGAGGCGGATGACGAACGGGGTGTGGCGGTGAACCACCGCCCGTCCGGCCGCCAGCAGGCGGCGGGCACGAGCGGGATGGCAGGGGTCGAGCGGGTGGCCGCGGGCGTCCAAGACGAACACGACGGGGTGAACCTCACGGTTGGCTCCCTCGGACGCCGCAGCGCCCTGGGGGTGACGCCGAACGGACCGGGTGCCGGTCGGTTCGATCTCCCCTCGCCCAGGTTGAACACCAGGTACCGCCTGGCGGCGGTGTCCGTGAGCCGTTTCGTGCCCACCCTCGGGCGTGTCTGCTCCCACGGATTCGAGAGCCTGGGGCTGAGGAAGCACCCCAAGGTCGGTCTGCGATCTTGTGTTCAACGTAGCCATCACAATGCACCTCCTTGAGCTGACGGCTAGGGCTGGTCAACGCGGGGCTTGTCAAGCGCATCGCTGCACCTCAAGCCCCCTCCTTCAGGAGCGGGTCGTTGACGGCGGCTTGCCGGGACGAACTGGCCATCTCGGCCTCGGAGGTCGAGAAGCTGCGAACCATGGTGGCCGAACACAACGGCCGCGTCCTGGGTTTCGCCACTCTGGAAGGGAACCCGCCGGAGGGGCCTTGGGCATGCTCTTCGTCGAACCGGACGCCATCGGCCAAGGCGTCGGCCGCCGCCTGTTCGAGCATGCCGTCGCCGCTGCGGGGGACCTCGGCTTCGCGCGCCTGACCATCGACGCGGACCCGAACGCGGAACCGTTCTACCTGGCCATGGGCGTCACCAGAATCGGCGCGACCCCCTCAGGGGCCATCCCTGGGCGGTTGCTACCCCTACTCGCGATCACCATTGTCGGACGCGACGCCGAGGACGAGATTCCAGTCACTGATCTCTCCTCCTGAGTCAGGGTGCGCGACCGCCGCCACTCACTCCCCGACCGCATCGACAGGGGATCCGGACTGCCGACGGTTTTACAGCGGGCCGGCGTTCTTGGCCGGACCAGGCCCCTGACCTGCGCGTACGACTCTCACTTCTCCTCCACCAGGGAAGATCATCCCGCATATATCCCGTGAGGCAGAGCCAGCCACGATCCCCGGGAACCACGGATCGGATCAGGAGAGAAAGGACCTTCCACCTACAGAGGATCGGGGATGTGAACCACCGATAGGCGGTAAACCCGGAAAGACCTGCTGTCCCCCTCGGCATCACTCAACCTTGATCCGCGGAGTTACGAAGGTTCTCGACGGGGTCTGCCCACGACGCACACCAGGCTGGTCGAGGTGGAGGTCTGGCCGGTCAGCGTGGTGACCTCGAAGCCGCACTCCTCCATGGCCGGTGCCACCGTGGCGATGATTTCCCTCACCGGCCCCACTCCCGGCGGCTCCCAGCACAGGTGGAGGCCCCCGCCGGGAGCGAGCCAGTGGCGCAGGGCACCCAGCTCCCGCAGCGGGGCTCGTGTCCAGAACAGGTTGACGTTGATCGAAAAGATCTTGTCGAAGGAGCCGCCGACGAACTCGATTCCCTCCAGCGCCGCCACCAGGAAGTTCGCCTTGCCAGCTGCCACGTGCCCGCTGTTGCGCTGCCTGGCCGCCTCGATGGCTGTGTCCGACCGGTCAATCGCGGTGAGCGACCCCGCCTTGAGGCGGTCGAGGACGAGCGTGGCCGCGACACCCCGGCCACATCCGATCTCCAGGACCCGATCGGACGGCGCGAGATCCAGTGTCTCCACCGCCCAGGAGAACCGCTCTGGTATCAGTTTTCCAGCCATGGTCACATGATCGGCGAACATCACGACTTAAAGGTCAGCAGTGCACGCCATCCTCGTGATCACTGACTGATGGCGCCGATGAGTAGTGGCCCGTCGAGGATGCTCGGAGTGAGCACTACGTCAGTGATCTTGGCCGCCAGCGAGAACGCCCGCGAGATCCTGTTGGTGTACATGTCATCCCACGTCGCCTCCCATGCCTCCTCATCCAACGTCTCCGGAGGCAAGCCGGCTTCACGCATGAGCGCGTTGATCCGGTCCGGGTCGCTGCCCCACCTAGTGCCTGGTAGGTGCGGCGTGAAGCTGGTGACGGCCTTGCCATCTACCACGTATACGAACCTGTCCTCCGCATAGTCGTGGCGCATGATGGCCACCACCTCACATCCCCGAGACAGCCCGGTCAGTGGCTCGGCCAGCGTCGCCTGCTGGCCCCGCAGCTCGACGGCCACGCTCCACTCACCGACCTGGACGACCCCGATGTACTCGTCCTCGGTCATCCCTATGGACTCCCAGACCTTCCCGGCGAGTTCGTGGAAGGTCATCTCCCGCCATGGGTGCCCGGCGGCCCCGAAGCGGTGCAGCACCTCGGCGGGTTCGAGCCGGCGAAAAAAGGACACGCAGAAGATCTCGCCAAGCAGATCGTCGCGGCTTCCTGGCGAGGCTTCCAGCCAACGGAACGGGGCGAGGGGATCGGCCACCGCAACCTCCTTTGACGGATTTACAGCCCGTGACCGTTCCTTGCGCTTTATGGCCACTGACCTGCGATGACGCTTCCTTCTACTGCGGCAACCGCCTTGATCATTGCACGTATATTGCACGTCAAGGCAGATGCGTCCCGAGATCCATCCAGCATGTTCATATCCCGCGCGGGGCAGCTGGCCTATTCGAGTGCGGCGAAGGCTACTCGCGCCCAGATCCGTCGGTCCTCGGCGAACTCGGCACCACCACCGCTCCCCATGCCGCCATCTCCGTGCTCTACTGCCTGGCCTCCGGCATGGGAGGTGATGCGTAGTAACCCGGGCCGGCGACCAGGTGTGCAACTGACATTGATCGTTTACGCCTGGGTCTGAGTCTTCTGCTTAAGGCGTTCGTAGGGGGTCTGGCCGCTGAGGCCGCCATGGGGTCGA
>NZ_JBEOWJ010000045.1:0-77765 GCF_040295965.1 Streptosporangium sp. NPDC002544
ATCTGATCACGCATCGTCTGGCGCTTACCGAGGTCCTGGAGGCGATCGACATCGTCAGCAGGGGCGAGGCCATCAAGGTCACCATCGAACCCTGAAAGGAAGCCACAGATGCCGGAGAGGACAGTGGCCGTCGCCTCGCGCTCTGGCCTGCACGCGCGCCCCGCCAAGCTCTTCGTCGAGGCGGTGATCCGGCAGGGCATACCCGTGCGCATCCGGGTCGGCGGCGGCAAGCCGGCCCCCGCCAACGGCGTGCTCGCCGTGAGGTGGCCGTGACGCTGTCCGAGACGCTGCGCGGCCTCGGCATCAGCCCCGGCCGCGTGGCGGGCCGGGTGTACCGGAGGGTGGGTCCGCAGCTGCCGGACCCCGCTCCGGTCACGGACACGGCCACAGGGATCACCCTGGCGGCGCGGGGCTGGAGGAGGCCGTAAAGGAGCCGGCCGTACGGGCGGCGAAAGCGACCGATCCGGCGGCACGCGACGTCCTGGAGGCGCAGGCCGTGATCGTGGCCGACCCCGTGCCGCGTGAGTCGGTCGAGCAGCATGTCGGAGCGGCGATGGACGCCGCGCACGCCATCAACATCGCGTGCGCACACCATCGGCGGGCGCTCCTGTCCGCGGGCGGCTACTTCGCGGAACGCGCAAGCGACCTTGACGACATCGGGAACCGCGCCGTCGCGGTCGTTCTCGGTCTTCCGATGCCGGGCGTCCCTTCTCCGGGCCACCCCCTCATCCTGACGGCCGGGGATCTCGCGTCCGCCGACATCGTGTCAGCCCGTGGCGTCCCCGCCGGACGGAACGCCCTCGCCCGCCACTCCACAGCCCGGTGCCGGCACAACGCTCAACTCGCCCGGGCAGCCTGTGGCCCCGACAAAGCACGAAGGACGGTGCGGGAGTCCTGCTGAGCGGGGCCGGTGCTCGATTCCCGGACCGACTCGGGTGAGTGTCGCGCGGAGCCGGTTTTCGCATTCGGGTTTCGGGCCAGCCGAATCGAAGCATGCTCCCCGTGCCTGATCGATGCGGAGCGCGGCTACTCGTGAAGCGGGATGGTGACCATGTCGGGACGAATCTTCCATGGTGAGGCCAGGCTGGTGGGCCGGGAAGCGGAGTTGGGCACGCTGGTGTCCGGGCTGGACAAGGCCGCACAAGGGTCGGCACGCATGATCCTGATGCGGGGGCCCGAGGGGTCCGGCAAGACCGCCCTGCTGGACGCCTTGGCGCGGTACGCCCGGTGCGCCGGAGCGACGATCCTGCGCGGCTCCTGTTCGCCCGCCGGGGCCCGGCTGCCCTGGCACGCCGCGGAAAGCCTGTTCGGCGGGGCACCACTCCATGACGAGTACGCCACCGTGCCGCTGTCACACCGGTTGCTCCGGCGCGTCATAGCGGCGACCGCGTCAGGACCGGTGGTCATCATGCTCGACGACACGCAGTGGTGCGACGAGGAGTCGTTGGTATGGCTGGACTTCCTGATGAACCGCGGGTACTACCTTCCGCTGCTCGTCCTGCTCGCCCAGCGCCGTTCCGGCTCGCCGAACCGGCGACGGGCGATTCCCGGTGTCGCCGCGCGCGGGCACCGCACCATCGACCTCGGGCCGCTGTTCGAGGAGGACGCGGGAGAGATGGCCCGGTGGTGGTGGGAGGCCGTACCGGAGGAGCCGTTCGTCCGTGCGTGCAACAGCGTTTGCCGTGGCAATCCGTCGCTTCTCACGCGGCTGTTCGCACGCCTGAGCGAGGAGGGTGTGTCGCCTGATGCCCGGGGCGCGCTCCGGGCCGGTGAACTCGGCGCCGAACTCTTCGCCGGGCAGTTGCTCGCGACGCTCGATCGGCAGCCCGAGTACGTGCGCAAGGTCGTGGAGGCCCTCGCCGTGCTGGGGCAGGCCGACGCGGAACTGGTGGGCATGCTGTCCGGGGTCTCGGAGCCGCTGGTGGACGCCGTGATCGACATCCTGCGTGACGAGGAGATCATCGACACCGACCTGGCGGAGTTGAACGACGATCATGTACGCACCATGGTGCTGAGCGGCATGCCGGCCACCACGCTCGATCGGTGGCGGGAGCTGGCCGCCCGGCTGCTCAACGACGGCGGCCGACCGGCCGAGGAGATCAGTGCGCAGTTGGTGCTGCTGCCCGGGCTTCCCGAGCCCTGGATGCGGGATGTGCTCCGTGAGGCGGCGCGTCATGCCGAGCGGGACGGGTCACTGGGGGTGGCGGCGCGCTACCTGGGCCGTATGGTCGTGGCCGATCCCGCCGACATCGACGCGCAGGCCGACTTCGCGCGGCTGATCGGACATGACGATCCGTCGGGAGCGTACGCGATGCTCCGCGGCGGGATCGAGGGGACCGGTGACGTACGGGGGAGGGCGCGCCTCGCGGTCCAGCTGGCCAAGGTCGCGCCGCCCCTCGGCAAGGAGCCGGAGGCGGTCTCGATATTGAACGGCATCCTGGCGGAACTCGACGGCGTGGTCGCCGACGACCATGAGCTGCGGACGCTGGTCGAGTCGGCGCTGCTGCTGATCGGATGGAGCCGCCGGTCCACCGCCAGGGTGATCTCCGAGCGGGCGATGGCGATGCCGATACCGGAGGCGCACGCCGTGAGCGAGCGCGAGTTGCTCGCCGTGCGATCGATGATCTCCGCGATGTCCGGTGCCTCGTCCCAAACCTGCCTGGTGCCGGCCCGCCAGGCGCTGAGCGGTGCGGATGAAGCTCCCGGTAGCTGGGCATTCGGCGCCGCCGCGTACGTACTCTCGCTCGCTGACGAGGTTGAGGAAGCGGTTCAGGCCATGAACCGGGTGATCGCGCGCGGCGCGGAGCACGGGGACGCCTGGGGCCGGGCGATGGTCTTGTCCACGCGGTCGTGGATCCTGAGCGAGGCGGGCGACCTCGACGGGGCCCTGGTGGACGCGACAAGAGCCGTCGAGCTGGCGGACGAGTGGTCGTGGTCGAAAAGCGTCACGGAGCCACGGACGGTCCTGGCGGCGGTGCTCGCCCAGCGAGGCGACCTCGACCAGGCCGCTTTCGTGCTCGGCCAGATGACCTCGCCGGACTTGGAGGAGTCCCTCCTTGACCATCCACGGGTGCTGATGACGAGGTCGTACCTGGCGGAGTCGCGAGGTGACCACGAAGGCGCGCTGTCGTCACTGACCGCCTGTGGCGCGCTGCTTGCCAAGTCCGGTATCAGGAATCCGATATTCGCGCCGTGGTGGCTGGACGCGGCCTGTCTGCTCGCCGACCTGGGCCGCCGGAACGAGGCGGAGGAGCTCGTCGAGCACGGTGAGCGACTCGCCGCGGCCTGGGGGAGCGCATCCGCTCGGGGATTCGCTCTGCTGGCGAGGGGGGCGATCACTGAAGGGAGCGACGGGGTGGAGATGCTCACCGAGACGGCGGAGACGCTGGCGAGCACCCAGGCGCGCTGGTATCTGGTTCGGGCCGAAAGCCTGCTCGGCGAGGCGCTGCTGCGGATGGACGATCGCGAGGGTGCCCGTGGGCATTTCCGCCGGGCCGTGTATCTGTCGGTGCGGTGCGGGTTTCGCGCGCTGGCCGTGAAGGCGCGCGACCGGCTTGTCGCCGCGGGCGGCTGGATGTACCAGGGGGCCGACGGGGTCAAGGATGTGCTGACCGTGGGAGAGCGACGCGTCGCGGAACTCGCGGCGACCGGTGCCACCAACCGAGAGATCGCCCACACCCTGCGCATCGCGGTGCGCACTGTCGAGATCCATCTGACCAGCATCTTCCGCAAGCTGGACGTGAGTGGCCGAACGGACCTGGGGTGGGCACTGGACGCGCTCGGCAAAGCGGGCCGGATCACGCCGGCCGGGTGACATCGCAGGCCGGGCCGGCTCGATCGACGTACGATCAGGAACTGACCGGCGATGCCGTCGCGCACGGCCCGCCGGTGCATGAAGCGTTCCTACTCGTCATGAGATTCGCTGAACACTGCGCAAATGCCTAGGAATCGACGGAGACAATCAGCAGACCTTCGCGGTGGCAACGACCGCGCGACAAAGCCGCGGGGGTCGGGGATGGCGGTGAGCTCGGAAACATGCTCACCTCCTACCATCGCGCGATCTCGATATCGGTCTCGATCTGATATCGGACGATCTTTCGAGAGCAGGTGACCCCCGCGATGTCCCGCAAGAGGCGACAACGGCGAGACGCCGACGGACCGAAGTACCACCCTCTCGCCTTCGGCGGCTGGGGTGACTACAAGACCTGGGCCGAGCACCAGTTCCTGCCCAAGCCCATTGAGGACAGCGCGGACGATGACGCACGGGATGTCGACGCCACCGACGTCGACGCCACGCAGGAAGAGACACGCGGTGATCCACCGGAGCCGCGGTTCGACGGCGACGGTCACCACGGCGACGGTCACCACGGCGCCGGGATCTTTCCGGATACGGGCCCCGTGCCGGATGCGGGCCCCGCGCCGGCAACGGACCAGGGCCTGCCGGGGCCGTATCTCGTGCAGCACCCGCAGGACTCGCTGCCGGTCAAGGCGCGGCCGTACGTTCTCACCGGGGGGCGTACCCGCGGTAACGAGCTGCTGCGCATCGACTCGCTGATCTCGGTGACGCCCGAGGGCGCCTGGAGAGCCGACGATCCCGCGCTGCCCCAGGAATATCGCTGGCTCTTCGGCATGTGTCAGGAGCCCATGGCCGTGATCGAGATCGCGGGTCGCCTCAGGTTGCCGATCGGGGTGGTCCTCGTTCTGATCAGCGACGCGATCGGCTGGAACCTGCTCAGGGCGCACCCTGTCGCAGAGGTCGACGGTCAGCCGTCGGTTGAGTTGATCATGCGTGTGCACGAAGGGCTGCGCCGGCTGCGCTGACGCGAGGCCTTCCCGGGCCGATCGGGTGTCGCGGCGCACGCGCGGAGGGGGGCGCGGGCGCCGGCCGTTCCGGGACGGGCAGCCAGAACTAGGGTTTTCTCGACACCGCTCCTGGTTCACTTGCGGCTCGGACAACGGGCGATTCGCAGGGGTGAGTGATGACATTTCCCACATTGGCCGTGGTGGACCGAGCCGAGCCGAATCTTGACCACCGTGACCCGATGGTTCGGATGTCACGGCTGCTGGATCCCGACTCACTTGAGATCATCCACCGGCGTGCGGGCGTGGGGGTGGTGGTCGCCTACGGGCGGGTCAACGGTGCGAGAGTGGTGGTCTACTGCACCGACGCCACGCTGAAGGGCGGCGCGATCGGGGTCGACGAGTGCCCGCTGATCGTCAATGCCATTGATCTCGCGATACACGAACGCTGTCCGGTGATCGGCGTGTGGCACTCCGGTGGCGCGAAGCTCAACGAAGGCGTGTCGGCGATGCACGGGATCGGGGAGATGTTCGCCGCGATGGTCCGTGCCTCGGGTGAGATCCCGCAACTGTCCGTTGTGCTCGGCCCCGCGGCGGGCGGCGCGGCCTACGGGCCGGCGCTGACCGACATCGTGATCATGTCTGATGCCGCCCGCGTCTTCGTCACCGGTCCGGACGTCGTCCGGTCGGTCACCGGAGAGCAGATCGACATGGAGAGCCTGGGCGGGCCGGACGCGCACGGCCGGAAGTCCGGAGTGGCCCACATCTGCACGGAATCCGAGGAGGCGGCCTTCGCCCGCGCCCGCCAGATCGTCACGCTGCTGGCGAAGCCGGGATTCGTCGACGTGGATTCGGTGCGCGGGGAAAAGCCGCTGCGCCACCTGCTCCCCGACTCGCCCCGGCGCGCTTACGATGTGCGCCCGCTGGTCAAGGCGATTCTGGACGAGGAGAACGGGGAGTCAGGATTCGTCGAGTTGCAGCCCAGGTGGGCGCCGAACATGGTGACCGGGTTCGGCAGGCTCGCCGGACGGACGGTAGGGGTGATCGCGAACAACCCGCTGCGCAAGGGCGGTTGCCTCGACTCGCTGTCTTCGGATAAGACATCCAGGTTCGTCCGGATGTGCGACTCGTTCGGCGTGCCCCTGCTCGTGCTGGTCGACGTCCCCGGTTACCTGCCCGGCGTCGGGCAGGAGTGGGAGGGCGTGGTCCGCCGAGGCGCGAAGCTGCTGCACGCGTTCGCCGAGGCCAGCGTTCCGCGGATCACGCTGGTCACGCGCAAGTCCTACGGTGGCGCCTACATCGCGATGAACTCCCGGTCTCTCGGCGCCACCGCCGTATTCGCGTGGCCGGAGGCCGAGGTGGCGATCATGGGGGCGAAGGCGGCGGTGGAGATCCTGCACCGCAAGAAGCTCGCCGCCGCGGCACAGGGCGAGCGCGAGGAAGTGCTGTCCCGCCTGGCCGCGGAGCACGAAAGGATCGCGGGGGGCGTGGCCAGGGCGGTGAGCATCGGCGTCGTCGACGAGGTGATCGACCCGGCGTGGACCCGGCTACGGCTCGGCGAGGCGCTGGCCGCCGCTCCGGCACGCCGAGGCCGCCACACCAACATCCCGTTGTGAGCAGGCCGTCGGCACCCTCTCGTGATGACCGGCGCGAAGTGCCTCGATGATCCGGTCTCGCACCTGCTTTCCGAGTGAAGCCGCAGCATCGGGTGGTAGCTGAGCAGCCGGTTGTGAGCGGCCGTTCAACGGATCATCAGCTTCATGTCGCATCCGTCGGCACGACGACAGAAGCGGTCAGAGGAAGGATCGCAGATAAATAAAGGCAATCACAGGCAAACCAACGCCAAACGCTTGCAAACAAACATGGAGATGACTAGGGTCTGCTCAATAGGCGATTGGGGTGCTTGAGCTCAGGCGCATGCATCGTCGATTTGAGGTGCGAATGCCCAGCGGAACTGGACACAGAGTCGGAACCGGGGCCACGACCGGGCCGGTCGGGCTGAGGGGCGCGATCCTTCTGCCCGCCCGTGGCGCCGATGCGGTCGTGGCCGAGCTCTCCAACCTTGGTGGCGGCGTCGATCGCCGGCGGCCTTCGGCCCGTTCCCGTGTCACGGCGGACTCCGGCGGGGGTTCCGAAGCGGTCTCGTCGACCACGGGCGAGCCGGTGTCGAGCACCTGGTGGCCGACCCCCAGGTGGTCGGTGAGCGTCCCGGAGCCGGGCGCCCGCTGGAGAGACGCCGCACCGGAGTTCCTGGCCGAGCGGGAGGGGCAGGTACGCCGGCTGGGCAGGCAGGTGACCGAGCTTCAGTTCGGCCGGTCGAGCATGGTGACCGTGCTCGGAGAGCCGGGTACGGGAAGGAGCGCCCTGCTCAGGGCGACTGTCGCACGTGCCCGGGAGGCCGGATTACTGGCCGTCCTCGCCCGCTGCTCGCCCGCTGAGGCCGATCTCCGCTACGGCGTCGTCTCACAGATCACCTCCGGGCTGGCCGGCACCGGATATCTGGCCTTCGCGCGGCGGTTGTGGGTGGAAGACCAGCCGGCCGAGACCTTGATCCCGGCGCTGTGCGGGGAGTTCGTGGCGCTCGCCCGAAAGCATCCGCTGCTGATCGCCCTGGACGACGCCCAGTGGGCGGACGAGGAATCGAAGGCATGGCTGGCGGCCATGACACATCGGCTGCGAGGCGTTCCGATACTCCTGGTTCAGGCCAGGGCTCTCGGCGAAGGCGAAGGCGGCGCCACCGGATCGGCCACCGAGCCCGGACCGGTGCCCCACAGCGTGATCCATGTGCCGCCGCTGAGGGAGCGCGGGGTCCGGCAAGTGATCGTCTCCCGGTACGCCGGGCCCGTCGACGGAGCGTTCGTGACCGCCGCCACCGAGGCCACGGGGGGCAGCCCGGCGGCCCTGCTCGCCGTACTCGACCATTTCGCGCACGCCTCCCTGCCGCCTGTCGCGCGGTACGTCCCGGTCTTGCTGGAGCGGGCCGCCGAGGTGAGCGGCGACCGGGTGGCGGAGTCCCTGTCCCGCCTGCCCGCGGACGCCCTCGCGCTGCTCCGGGTGATGGCGGTTTGCGAGAACGGCCTCGGTTTCGACCTGCTCACGTCCCTGGCGTCGCCGAAGACGATGTTTCCCGAGCAGGCGCTGTCCGTCCTCGTACGACTGGGGCTGGTGACCGGCGGGGAGGATCCGCGGCCGGTCAGCCCGCTCATCGCCGAGATGGCGCTGGCCGGGATGGACGTCGGGGAGCGGCAGGCGCTGGCGACGCGCTCCGTCGAGCTCGGGTACCGGGCGGTGATTCCGGAGGACCGGCTGGCCCGGTTGCTGCTCAATGCCCGGCCGGTCGGCGCCGAATGGGTGGTGGACCTATTGCGCCGGGTGGCCCGGCGGCGACGTCTCCATGATGATCACGAGGGTGCCGCCGCCCTGCTCGGCCGCGCGCTGCGGGAGCCGGTGGGAGACGAGCAGCGGCAGCGGCTGCTCATCGAGCTCGCGATGACGGAGGTGGGCCACAGCCCGGCGACGAGTGACCGGCGATTACAGCAGGTGCTGCTGAACAGCGGGCCCGAGGTGCCGGTCGCGGTGCTCGTACGGGCGGCCGATCTGCTCAACTCCAGGGGCGACGCGTCCGCCGCGTATCGCGCCGTCGCGACGGCTTACGCGCGGCGAGAGGGGGACGCAGCGGACGTGGGGTCGCTGGCGGCCATCGGCTGGCTGGCGCAGAACGACTGCACGAGCGACCCGGTGCTGCCCGTGCCGTCGTTCCCGGACCCGCCCGACCGGTCGGGAGATCCGGTGCAGGCGGGTATCGCGGCCTGGATGCTGGCTGTCCGCGGTGAGCGCATGTCCCGGGCTCGGGAACTGGCCAGGACGGCCTTCCAGCTCAAAGGGGAGGACCAGCCGTTCGGTCCGAGGATTTACGCCGCCAAGACGCTGTTCTTCGCCGACGAGGTGGCCGAGGCGGTGATCGGGCTGGACGAGGTCCTGGCCGACGCCCGACGCTGTGGCGCACGGGCACCGGCCGCGCTGGCGCTGATCCAGCGCAGCCGATGCGAAATGCGGCGGGGCAACCTCGGGCAGGCGATGGGTGACTTCGAGGCGGCACGGGCGGAGCTGCCGCTCACCTCGTGGCACCCGCGAGTGGTTCCCTACTTCGTCGCGATGGAGGCGCGCCTGCACCTCGCCGGCCAGTCCGTGGAAAAGGCGGAGCAGGTGCTGGCTCAGGAGTTGCCCTCAGGGGCGGATCAGGGCGCGGCCTGGGGGACGCTGCTGTACGCGCGTGCCAAGGTGCGCATGGAGCTGGCCGATCCGGAGGCCGCGCTGCGCGACATCAACGAGTGCGGACGTCTCGTGCTGGCCAGAGGGTGGACGAATCCCGCGGTGCTGTCCTGGCGATCGGTGGCCGTCGCGGCGCACAGCGCGTGCGGGAACACCGAGGCGGCCAGGCAACTGGCGATGGAGACGGTGGAGCGAGCGCGGGACTGGGGTGCCCCCAGCACGCTGGGGTTGGCGCATCTGGGCGCGTCGCGTGTGCTGAGCGGTGCCGAGGCCATGAGCGAACTCGAACGCGCCGTTCGGATCCTGCGGGACTCGGTGTCGCGCGACTCCTACGCGAGGGCGTCAGCCGAGCTGATCATGGCGTCGGGGGAGCATCCCGGGGCACTGAGCCTGTTGGAGGAGGCCACGAGGAAGATCCCCATGCCTTCCGGTGAACTCACCGAGAAGGCCGTCGAGGAACGAGCGCCGACGCCGAACGAGACGAGGCACCTGCTGACCGCCCAGGAGGAACGAATCGCCGGGCTGGCCGCCGCGGGCCGCTCGAACGCCTACATCGCGAGCATCCTGTCGGTGAGCGTCCGAACCGTGGAGTTGCGGCTGACCGGGATCTACCGCAAGCTCGCCGTCACCAGCCGTAACGAGCTCGCCCCACTCCTGGCCCCGGCACCGCGGAACATGGGGGACTGATCCCATGCTGCTGGAACGCGGAAAAGAGTTGGCTCGGGCGGAGCAGGCGGTTCGCGCGGCCGAGGCGGGCGACGGATCCATGATGGCGGTCATAGGTTCGCCCGGCGTCGGCAAGTCGGTCCTGCTGCGCTCCCTCGCCGACGCGGCCGCCCCGCACGCGCGGGTCCTGCGCGCCAGCGGCACGCTACTCGAACAGGACTTCACGTTCGGCATCGCCCAGCAGTTGCTGGAGCCGCTCGTGGCCGAAGTGCCGGAGGCCCGCTGGGCGGCCTGCTTCCGGGGTGCGGCGAGCGTGGTGCGGGGGATGTTCCTCGGCGGGGCGTGGTCCATCGGCCCGCAGCGGTCGCTCGGACAAGAGGCGATCCTGCAGGGGCTGAACTCGCTGATCGTCAATCTGAGCAAGGACAAAACCCTGCTGATCGTGGTCGACGACCTCCAGTGGGTGGACGCGCCGTCCCTGCGCTGGCTGGCCTACCTCGCCAAGCGTCTGGACGGCGCGCGAGTTCTGGTCGCCGGAGCCTTCTCGGAGGAATGCGAGGCCTCCGACCACACGCTGCTCAGGGAGATCGCCGCCTCGGCGGCTCGCACGCTGTATCCGATGCCGCTGTCAACGGAGGGCGTGCGCCAGTTGATCAGCGAGCAGTTCGGCGAGGTCTGCGATCCCGACTTCGCCCGGGCCTGCCACGAGGTGTCCGGCGGGAACCCCGCTTCACTGGTCGCGGCGCTTCGCGGACTGCGCACGGCCGGCTTCCAGCCCGTATCGCCGCAGGCCGGTGAGGTTCGCGCCGCGAGCCAGCCGTTCCTGCGCGACCGGCGCATGTTCTGCCTCGGCATCCAGCCCGCGATCGTCCAGGACCTCGCACGGGCGATGGTCGTGCTCGGAGACCTGGCGGAGCCAGAGCTCATCAGCGAGCTCGCCGGCCTGGACAGCATCGACTACAAGTCCGCGATACAGACCCTGGACCGCCTCGGCCTGCTCGCCGACGGAGAGTCCCCGCAGTTCGTCCACCAGAGCGTGCGGTACGGCATCGAATCGGCGATGAGCGTCAACACGCGAGCGCTGATGCACCGCCGGGCGGCGGCGCTGCTGCACAATGCCGGACACCCCGCCGAGCACGTCGCCGACCAGCTCCTGCTGGTCACCTCCGGGTACGAGCCGTGGGAGATCGACACCCTGCGCGCGGCCGCCGGCACCGCGCTCGAACGCGGTTCCGCGAGGGAGGCGGTCCGCTACCTCCGGCACGCGCTGCTGCACTGCCCGCCCGACAGTGAGGCTCGGGGTCGGCGCCTGGTCGACCTGGCCGCCGCCGAGCGGGGGGTCGACCTCGCGTCCTCGGTCACTCACATCGCGCAGGCCGTGCCGATGCTCACCTCGGCGACGGAACGCGCGGCGGCGGCACTGTGGATCCCGCCCGCGCTCGGCGCGGTCAACCCGTCGTTGGGCGCGCTCGTCCAGGACGTGGCGTGCCGGCTCCACGACCTTGGACCGGCGTACGCCCGGGGGGATCTCGGCCTGCGGCTGGAAGCCCGTACCCGCTATCTCCACCTTCAGGACGCCGCGCATCTCGGCACGATGGCCGACCGGTTGCGGGGGTTCGGCGCGGACGCGCCGGTCTCCACCGGCGCCGGGCGCGAGCTGCTGGCCGTGCTCGCGTACGCGGCGGCTGTGACCGGCGGTGTCACGGCCGGTGAGATCTCCTCGCTGGCCACCCGGATTCTGGAGCGAGAGCCGCCGCGCGCCGGGCACGCCTACACCGCCCTCCCGCTGCTGGTTCCGGCCCTTGTCCTCGCCGACGCGGCGGCACCGGTGGCCCAGTGGCTGGACGCGGTGCGGGACCAGGCTCAGCGCCAGGCACTCGATGGAGTCATCGCGCTGGTCAACGCGGGGCGGAGCGCGATCCTGCGCGCGTCCGGGCATCCGGCCCAGGCCAAGAGCGCCGCGTTGAGCGTGGTCGACAACGCCGACCCGGCCTGGCCGGAGGCGACGACGCTGTCCATCTGGACGCTCGCCATGGTCGCGCTCGAGACGTGGGACGTCGAGCTGGGCGAGCGAGTGATCCGTACGAGTCCGGAGAGCGGCGACCTCCGCGTGGTCGTGGCGCATCGCATGGTGCGGGGGATGCTGGACGCGGTGCGCGGCGATCTGCCTGCCGCGCTGGACAGGTTCCTCGACAGTGGCAAGCAGTTGTCGCGCTGCGGATGGACGAACACGGCGCTGTACCCCTGGCGTGTGTGGGCCGCGGCGATGAACCACCGGCTCGGGCGCGCGCAGGCGGCGGCCGAGCTGGCCGACGAGGAGCACGCCTTCGCGCGGGCATGGGGCGCACCCGCGGCATACGGTCGCGCGCTGCGGCTGCGTGGCACGATCACCCCGGGTGGGGAGGGCGTCGATCTCCTCCGGCAGGCCGTTGACACGCTTCGTTGTTCGGAGGATCGGATCGAGCTGTCCCGGACGCTCACGATTCTCGGCAGAAGGCTTGCCGAAACAGGTTCCGGCGACGCGGAGTATTTCATCTCCGAGGGCAGGCGGGTCGCCCAGGAACGCGGCGTTTCATGGGCCGAGGGCGACGAGGACTCGGAATCGAACGGCCCGGCGCTGCGGCTGGCCGCGCCGGAACGCGGTGAACTGACCAAGGCCGAGGAGACGGTCGTCGCCTTCGTGCTGCAGGGCTGGACGAACCAGCAGATCGCCGATTCCCTTGGCATAACCCGCCGCGCCGTCGAAAAAAGTCTGACGAGCACCTATCGCAGGCTCGGGGTGAACGGCCGGGCGGCGCTCGTCGAAGAGTTGAGCGCGCGGAACGCGGGCGAATAGGCCGCGCAAAGGCCATGCGGCTATATTTTATTTGACGGTGCGTCCATAAGGGAGCCGCCCGGTGACGACGGGCGTCGCCGTTCGCCGGCCCGGCGCGACCTGTATCGCGATTCATCGTTTTTGGACGACCCGCCACGGTGCCGTCTGTCAACGTGGAACCGTGCGTCTCGATTCAGGGAACGCTCTCGGAGCGGGGCGCGAACCGCCTTATGAAGCACGCGGAGTTCGGTACCGAACGCGACCGGGGGGCCGCACCGCAAGCTCCGAACCAACCGCCTTGCGTACCACAGTCTTTCACGGACTGTAGTGGGCTTGTGTTGACTCGCTTTCCGTTTGGTTAATATCATACTAATAAGTGGATTCAGCCGTTACTTCGAAGTTACCGGAGCATCGCCTGGTCTACCGGAGGAGAGGGATGGTCATCAGATGAGCATTGATGCCGGAGCCGCCCTGGTCGATGAGGAAGAAGAGTTTTTCCTGGTCGGTCAACCCACTGACAGCATAGATCAATACCGTTCGTTTTTCGACCAGTCAGGGATTTGCGTGGCGAATCTCGACCACGCGACCAGAGTAATCGAGGCGAATCTCGAATTTACTCGGCAGTTCGGACGTTCCCTGGCGGACATTCGTGGGCGGGCGTTCTGCGAGCTGCTGCACCCGAGCGTCCGCGACAAGATGGGACAGCAGTTCGCCCGTCTGACGGATCACCAGCGCGCCCGCTTCGAAGAGCGCATGATCGCCGTACGGCCGGACCACACCGTGCTCGGCGGTGAGCTGACCGGGATCGCGCTTCACGACGAGGCCGGCTACGTCGAGAGCATCATGGTGCTGGTGCGGTCCGATCGGGAGCAGCGCGACGACCTGCTGACCGGGCGAAAGAGGCTGCTGAGCAGCATGGAAGCGCGCGTCATCGAAGGGGTGGCGGCGGGAGTGTCGACCGTGCAGCTCGCGTCGATGCTGTACCTCAGCCGCGGCGGTGTGGAATACCACGTGACGACGCTGCTGCGAAAGCTGAAGGCCAGCAACCGCCCGGCCCTGGTCTCCAAGGCATACTCCATGGGCATCTTCCGGCTCGGCTCCTGGCCGCCCCGGGTCCTGCCTGAATTCGTGAAATAAGTCCATTTAATGGGCCGGCGGTCGCGCGGTGATCTGACTGACCGCGTAGTTGAGCGACCGGAAACCAGTGGAAATACCAGTGTTCGGAGCGACCGGCGGCGCCGGTGTGGAGGGTCATTGATCCGATGGCCTGACTCGATTGCTCCGTGATATTCATCTTATTCTGGTATAGCGATTCCGATGCGGCCTGGACCGGATGGTCCCGGCCGGTTTCGACGGAAAGTCGCCGCCGATCCCGATCACGTTCTCCAAAGGACCGCCATCGTAAGGGAGGTGTCATCGTGACCAGTGCAAAAATTGTGCTCGCCGGTGGGCCGGAGCGCTTGTTCACTCGCGATCACGTTCGACGGACGGACAATCCGAACGAGAAGGTGAAGATTCTTCTCGGCTCGGGGTATGAGCACTTCGTGCACAACGGTGAGTTTCTGGTGATCGAGGGGGAGAATCTCCCGGTATTCCAGTGGTCCGAACGCACAAAAATAGCCGAGTAAATGTAGTCGGCCGGTTCCCGAAACGAGCGGGATCCTATGTGTCGTGTCGCCGGAGATTCAATTCTCGGCTAAGCCGTGGGCGAATCCTGGGTGGTCGCGACGGGTGGTTCTCCTGGCAGGGCTCCTCATTTCGAGGAGCGTGGTTCTCGTGAGGTGTGGTCATGGTAACGGGTAAGGTCATCAGCTTCGACGAATTCCGCGGGTTCGGTTTCATCGCCCCGGACCCGGGCGGCGAAGACGTTTTCATGCATGTCAACGACCTTGATGGCGACAAGCGTCTCATCTCGGTCGACACGCGGGTCGAATTCCTGGTCGAGAACGGTGGCAAGGGTCTGAAGGCGTCCCGGGTCCGCGTGCTCGACCGGCCCGGCGGGCTGAATTTCCCGCTGTCCTCCATACCGAGGCCCACGCCGACACCCGCGTCGATCGTGACGGCGTCACGGGAACCGGCCACCTCCACACCCGATCGTCAGGGCAACGACGCCGGCTTTTGCGACGTGCTGTCCGTCAAGGACTTGACGCGGGAGATCACAGAAGCCGTGCTCGCGGCTGTGCCGACGATGACGGCGGAGCAGATCCTGAGCGTCCGCAAATGCCTCGTCGAACTCGCTCAGACGCACGGCTGGGTCGATGAGTAGCGTTCGCGGGCTGTCGGCCCTGGGCCGACTCGATTCCCACCGTGGGCGCACCGTCAGCGCCTTCGCGGTCGCGATGGTGTCCGATCGGATTACTCGTCCGCGGTGCTGAAAGGAAAGTGCATGTCCAGGCGCGCGCTGATCACCGGTATCACCGGCCAAGACGGTTCCTATCTGGCTGAGCATCTGCTGTCCCTGGGATACCAGGTCTGGGGACTGATCAGAGGTCAGGCCAATCCCCGAAAGTCCCGCATCAGTCGCCTTGTCAGCGACCTGTCGTTCGTCAACGGTGACCTGCTGGACCAGGGGAGCCTGGTCACGGCGGTGGACAAGGTGCAGCCCGACGAGGTGTACAACCTCGCCGCCATCTCCTTCGTCCCGATGTCCTGGCAGCAGGCCGAGCTGACCGCCGAGGTCAACGGGATGGGCGTGCTCCGGACGCTGGAGGCGATCCGCCTGGTGTGCGGGCTGGACAAGTCCCGCACCGACAGCAGTGGTCAGATCCGCTTCTACCAGGCATCGTCCTCGGAGATGTTCGGCAAGGTCGTGGAAAGTCCGCAACACGAGACGACGATCTTCCACCCGCGCAGCCCCTATGGGGTGGCGAAGACATATGGCCATTTCATCACCCGGAACTACCGTGAGTCGTTCAACATGTACGGCGTCTCCGGCATTCTGTTCAACCACGAGTCGCCGCGCCGGGGCGCGGAATTCGTGACGCGAAAGATCTCCCTCGGTGTCGCCCAGATCAAACTCGGCCTGCAGGACAAGTTGTATCTCGGTAATCTCGACGCGGTCCGCGACTGGGGGTTCGCCGGCGATTATGTCCGCGCGATGCATCTCATGCTGCAGCGGGACGAGCCCACCGACTATGTCGTGGGCACCGGCTGCATGCACTCGGTGCATGACGCCGTACGGATGGCCTTCGAGTACGTCGGACTGAATTGGCGGGACCACGTCGTCATCGACCCGGGGCTTGTGCGTCCCGCCGAGGTGGAGACCCTCTGCGCCGATCCAAGTCGCGCCAGAGCCGAACTCGGCTGGGAGCCGACCGTCGGCTTCGAGCAACTCATGCACATGATGGTGGAGTCCGATCTCCAGAACGCCTCGCGCGAGCGGGAATTCGGAGACCTCATCCTCGCATCGAGCTGGTGAGCTCACCGGAGTTCTCATGCGTCCTGTCCTTACGACCGTCCCTGTGCCAGGGCGTATCAGGAGAAGCGATCCGTGAAGCACAGGGACGGGCAAACTCCAACCGTTATGTGAGGCTCAGGGATGAGTGAAGTGGAAGGTGCTCGTCTGGGAGTCGTGGGTGCCGGGGTGATGGGCACGGGGATCGCCGTCGTGGCGATCGGCCACGGTATCCCGGTCGTGCTCGTCGACGTGTCGGAGGACAAGCTCGCCGACGCCCGGCGCCGCATCGACCTCCAGCTCCGGCACGCACGGCTCATGGGCGCGGTGCCGGCAGAGCGTCCGGCGGCCGGTCTGACGACGACCATGGAGCTTGAGGCCATCGCCGACACCACCGCGGTCATCGAGGCGGTCATCGAGGGCACCGAGATCAAGGCGAAAGTGCTGGGCGAGGTGTCGAGCCTGGTCAAGACCGGCACACCGTTGGTCTCCAACACCTCGGGCATCCCGATAGGGGAGCTGGGGAGATTCACCGACCGCCCGCATGAGCTGGTCGGCATCCATTTCATGAACCCGGCCTACCTGATCACGATGGTGGAGGTGATCAGGGGCGACCAGACGAGCGATGAGACCATGACCGCGGTCACCGAGCTGCTGGCGCGGATGGGGCGCCGCGGGATCGTCGTTCGGGACGCCCCGGGGTTCGTCACGAGCAGGCTCCTTCACCCCATGATCAACGAGGCGGCGCGGATCGTCGCGGCCGGCGTGGCCACCGCCGAGTCGGTCGACGACCTGATGCGAGGCTGCCTCGGGCATCCCACCGGACCCCTGCGCACGGCCGACCTGATCGGACTGGACAACCTGGCCGACGCGCTGCGAATGCTGTGGGAGCGCACTGGCGACGCGAGCTTCCAGCCCTGTGAGCTGCTGCTGGAGAAGGTGGCCGCAGGACACCTCGGACGCAAGTCAGGTAAAGGCTTCTACGACTACGAGAAGGTGCTCTCGTGAACACGAAATCAGAAGAGACGGTTCAGCCGACCCCCGACACCGTCCAGCAGCGGATCCACGAGTTCCTCGAGGAACGGATCAAGACGGACGTCGCCGTCGACAGGGATCTGTTCGCCTCCGGGCTCGTCAACTCGATGTTCGCCATGGAACTGGTCGTCTACCTGGAGCAGGCGTACGGCATCGCCATCATCGGGGAGGACCTGAAACTCGACAACTTCCGCACTGTCGAGCGGATGACGTCCCTCGTCCTGCGGCTGCTTGACACACCGGTGGCGGACCATGCCTGAGTGGCGCGCCGACGCGTGCGAAGAGGTCACGCACCTGGTCGGAGACCAGGCCGCGGCATGGGACCTTGCCGGTGTCCTCCCCGTGGAGATGCTCCGGACCCTTGGCAAGCAGAGCCTGCTGTGCGCCGAGGTGCCGGTCGAATACGGCGGCATCGGCGCGGGCAGCTCGGACAACGGCGCTTTCACCGCACACGTGGGCAGCCTGTGCAGTTCCCTGCGCAGCGTGATGACGTCACAGGGAATGGCGGCGTGGACGATCCAACGGCTTGGTGACGCCCGCCAGCGGCGGGAGTACCTCCCCAGGCTGACCGGCGGCGAGCTGGCCGCCGTCGCCTTCAGTGAACGTGACGCCGGCAGCGATGTGACGGCGATGGCCACCACAATACGTGCCGACGGCGACACGGTGGTGGTCGACGGGCAGAAGGCGTGGACCACCGTGGCCCGCTACGCCGATTCGATCGTCGTCTTCGGACGGTACGGGGACGGCGGCGCCGCCGTCGTCGTGCCCGCCGACGCTCCGGGAGTCACCATCCGGCCGGTGCCCAACCCGAGTGGCTGCCGGGCCGCCGGGCACGCCGACGTCAGCCTCGACGCCGTCCGGCTGCCCGCGAGCGCCGTGCTCGGCGGCGGCGGACAGCAACTCCAGCTACTGGTCACCACGGCTCTGGCCTACGGCCGGATATCGGTGGCCTGGGGCTGCGTCGGGATTCTGCGGGCCTGCCTTTCCGCGGCAGGCTCGCACGCGAGGACCCGTCGGCAGTTCGGCCGGCCGCTGGCGGAGCACCAACTCGTGGCCCGGTACCTCGCCGAGCTCATGGCGGCCGAGCAGGCGGCGACACGGGTCTGCGAGCACGCGAGCCGTTGCTGGGACGCGGGGTCGCCGGAGATGGTGATCGCCACGGTCCTGGCCAAGTACGTCGGCTCGACCGAGGCCGCACGCGGTGCGGCGGCGGCCGTACAGGTGCTGGCGTCGGCGGGGGCGCAGGACGGCCACGTGGTGGCGCGGGCCTACCGGGACGCGAAGCTCATGGAACTCATCGAGGGCAGCACTGAGATCTGCCAGCTCATTCTCGCCCAGCACGCCGTCGCGCAGTCGCGCTGACCGAGACGAGGAGAACAGGTGCTCGACAAGACCGCGATGGTGAAGTGTCTGGTGTGGGATCTGGACAACACGCTATGGCAGGGGACCCTGCTGGAGGATGACGAGGTCCGCCTGCCGGAGTCCGTACGTGAACTCATCCAGGTGCTCGACTCCCGGGGTATCCTGCAGGCTGTCGCGAGCAAGAACGATCATGACCATGCCTGGGCGAAGCTTGAGGAGCTGGGCATCGCGGAGTACTTCGTGCTGCCGCACATCAGCTGGTCGCCCAAGTCCGGCTCGATCCGGCTCATCGCGGAGGAGCTGCGGTTCGCCCACGGCGCGATGGCGTTCGTGGACGACCAGGCCGCGGAGCGGGCCGAGGTGGCATTCCATCTTCCCGACGTACGGTGCTACTCCGCCGATCAGGTCGCCGAGCTGGCCGGGCTGCCGGAGTTCAGCCCGGAGACGGTGACCGAGGACGCCCGGCGTCGGCGGGAGATGTACCAGGCCGGTTTCCGGCGGCAGGCCGCGAAGTCCGGCTTCACCGGTCCGGATGAGAAGTTCATCCGCTCACTCGACCTGGTGATGCGCATCGAGCACGCGACCGTGGAGCACCTCGCCCGCGTCGAGGAGCTGACCCTGCGCACCAGCCAGATGAACGCCACCGGCGTGCATTACTCACAGGAGACGCTGGTCCGGCTGCTCGACGACCCCCGGCACCGCGTCCTGGTCACCTCGTTGAGCGACCGTTTCGGGCCGCACGGCGCGGTCGGAGTCGTTCTGCTGGAGCTGGGCACGCATGCGTGGCACCTGAAGCTGCTCGCCACGTCGTGCCGGGTCGTGTCCTTCGGCGCGGGCTCGGTGATCCTGCGCTGGCTGGTCGACCAGGCCGCGCTCGCCGGCGCGCACCTGGTGGCCGACTTCCGCCGGACCGACCGCAACCGGATGATGGAGATCGCCTACCGGTTCAGCGGGTTCACCGGCGAGACCTGCCCGTGCCTCGGGAGGCTGCCCGCCCCCGGCGTCAGCGGCCTGCAACGGCTCCACCTCGTCCCGACGCCGCAGGACCCGCCCACCACGATGGACCTCATCGCGCCGGACCTCGGCTCTTCGCCCGAGATCCGGCTTTCCGATGTCCTCAGTCCTTCGCCCGTCGCCTAACAGGGCGGTTCCGCAGGGCCCTTCTTGCGTACCAGCGTGATGCCGTCCGCCATCGGCAGCAGTGAGATGTCCACCCGGCGGTCCTCCAGGAGGAGGGCGTTGAACCTGCGGATGGCGTCGGTGTCCGCGTCCTGTGCCGCCGGGTCGGTGACCTTGCCGAAGAACAGGGTGTTGTCCACCACGATGAGCCCGTTGTCCTTGAGCAGCGCGAGGCCGGCCTCGTAGTACTTCGGATAGTTCGGTTTGTCGGCGTCGATGAACACGAAGTCGACCGACCCCGGCCCCTCGTCGAGCAGCAGCGCGGCAAGGGTGTCCGACGCGTCGCCGATCCGCAGGTCGATCCGGTCGAGCACGCCGGCCCGGTGCCAGTGGGGCATTCCGAACCGGGGCCACCGCTCGGTGATGTCGCAGGTGATGACGCGGCCTCCGGGAGCGACCGCACGGGCCAGGCAGAGCGTGCTGTAGCCGGTGAAGGTACCGACCTCCAGCACGGTCCGCGCGCAGGTGAGGCGGGCCAGCAGTGCCAGCAGTTGCCCCTCCTCGGCCGTGACCTGCATCGCCCTGCCCGCGGGCAGGGCCGCGGTCTCCTCCCGCAGGGAACGCAGGATCTCGTCCTCCCGCGACGACATCTTGTGAACGTAGTCTGACAACTCTGATGTGATGTGAAGCTGACCGGCCATTGCGCGAGCGTAAGGTCCCGCGCGCTGGTCATTTCCCCAGAGTCACGGGCCGTGCGGTCTCCGCGCACGCCGGGACGCGCCGTAGAGCCGTCACCAAGAAGGTGACCGGCCGGGAGGGTGGCGCCGCGGCCGCAGTTACTAATGATTTTCAGGGAGCGCCGGGCCAAGACTGGGCCGATGTGGATGGAGCTTGTGAACTCGACGCGACGGTGTGAGTCCGGACGGCGCGGCGTGCGGTGCCTGCGAAGGTGCCGAACCCCCTGACTCCTCGCCCCCGCCCGTACCTTCCCGCGAGGCGCGGGTCCGTGCGCCTCGCCGGTGACCGCCTGCGAGGCGCACACGGTGGCGCTGTGATCGCCGAACTCGATTGCGAAGCATTCGAGGCCCGACGAGTTGATGAGTTCGTGCCGGTCGTCGAAAAGGGTTGAGCTGATATGGACAACGAAGCGAAACTCCGGGAATACCTCAAGCGGGCGACCGCGGATCTGCGGCGCACCCGGCAACGCGTCCACGACCTTGAAGAACAGCACCTGGAGCCGATCGCGATCGTCGGGATGACCTGCCGGTACCCGGGCGGTGTGTCCTCGCCGGAGGACCTGTGGCACCTGCTCGCAGAGGGCGGTGATCCGATATCCGAGCCGCCCGCCGATCGTGGCTGGGACCTTGACAGGCTTCGGGACGAGTACGGCGCCGCCGTCCCGCAGTCGTTGTCCGGTGGGTTCCTGCGTGACGCGGCGGACTTCGACGCCGGCTTCTTCGGCATCTCCCCCCGGGAGGCGCTGGGCATGGATCCGCAGCAGCGGCTGCTGCTCGAAGCCTCCTGGGAGGCCGTCGAGCGAGCGGGCATCGACCCGATCGCACTACGGGGCAGCCAGACCGGGGTGTTCGTCGGCGCGATGTCGCCGGACTACCGCGACAGCCTGCCGCGCGACATCGACGCCTTCGGGCTCACGGGCACGGCGAACAGCGTGATGTCCGGCCGGCTGTCGTACACGCTCGGACTGGTCGGCCCGGCGGTGACGGTGGACACGGCCTGCTCGTCGTCCCTGGTCGCGCTGCACTGGGCCGCTCACTCGCTGCGGATGGCCGAGTGCACCCTGGCGCTCGCGGGCGGAGTGACGGTCATGTCGACGCCCAGCACCTTCATCGAGTTCAACCGCCAGGGTGGCCTGTCGCCCAACGGGCGATGCAGGGCGTACGCCGACAGCGCCGACGGCACGGGCTGGTCGGAGGGCGTGGGCGTGCTGGTGCTGGAGCGCCTGTCGGACGCGCGGCGTAACGGGCACCAGGTGCTGGCGGTCATCCGTGGCTCGGCGGTGAACCAGGACGGGGCTTCGAACGGTCTGACCGCGCCGAACGGTCCGTCGCAGCGGCGGGTGATCCGTGAGGCTCTGGCCGGCGCGCGGCTGTCGACGGCGGACATCGACGTGGTGGAGGGGCACGGGACGGGGACGACGCTGGGCGACCCGATCGAGGTCGAGGCGTTGATCTCCACGTTCGGCGAGGACCGGGAGCGGCCCTTGCTGCTGGGGTCGGTGAAGTCGAACATCGGTCACACGCAGGCGGCGGCGGGCATGGCCGGTGTGATCAAGATGGTCATGGCGATGCGGCACGGGGTGCTGCCGAAGACGTTGCACGTGGATGCGCCGTCGTCGCGGGTGGACTGGTCCGCGGGTGTGCTGGAGCTGCTGACCGAGCAGCGCTCCTGGCCGGAGACCGGGCGGCCGCGCCGGGCGGGGGTGTCGTCGTTCGGGGTCAGCGGCACCAACGCCCACGTGGTGCTGGAGGAGGCGCCGCAGGCCGAGGCGGACGCGCCCGCGGAGGATCGGGCGCCCTCGGACGCGGGCGTGGTGCCGGTGCCGGTGTCGGGCCGGACGGAGGAGGCGCTGCGTGCTCAGGCGGCGAGCCTTCTCGCGCACCTGGACGGTGTGCCCGAGACGGCCGTGGTCGACGTGGCGTTCTCGCTGGCCACGACGCGGTCGGCGTTCGAGCATCGGGCGGGCGTTCTCGCCGCCGATCGCGCCGAGCTGCGCGCGGGGTTGGCGGCGCTGGCGGACGGTGTCTCCGCCGCCGGAGTGATCAAGGGCCGCGGCAGGCAGGCCAAGCCGGCGGTGTTGTTCACCGGTCAGGGGAGTCAGCGGGCGGGGATGGGCCGGGAGCTGTATGACCGGTTCCCGGTGTTCGCGACGGCGTTGGACGAGGTGATCGCCGAGCTGGACCCGCTGCTCGACGGGTCGCTGCGCGAGGTGCTGTTCGCCGAGCCGGGGTCGGCCGAGGCGGAGGCACTGGATCAGACGGGGTGGGCGCAGCCGGCGTTGTTCGCGGTGGAGACGGCGCTGTTCCGGTTGATGTCCTCGTGGGGGGTTCGGCCGGAGGTGCTGGCCGGGCACTCGATCGGGGAGATCACGGCGGCCCATGTGGCCGGGGTGCTGTCGCTTGGGGACGCGTGCGCGCTGGTGGCGGGCCGGGCGCGGTTGATGCAGGCATTGCCGTCCGGCGGGGCGATGGTGGCGGTGCAGGCCGCCGAGGAGGACGTCGAGCCGTTGCTGGCCGGGCGCGGGGGCGAGGTGTCGGTCGCGGCGGTGAACGGCCCGGCCTCGGTGGTGATCTCCGGGGTCGAGCAGGCGGTCCTCGACATCGCCGCCGTCCTGGCGGAGCGGGGGGTCAAGACCCGCCGGTTGCGAGTGTCGCACGCGTTCCATTCGCCGCTGATGGATCCGATGCTGGCGGACTTCCGGGCCCTGGCCGGCAGGCTGACCTATCACCCGCCGCGGATTCCGGTGGTGTCGAACGTGACCGGGGAGACGGCCACCGCCGAACAGTTGTGCTCGCCGGATTACTGGGTGGACCAGGTGCGTGGCGCGGTCCGGTTCGCCGACGGGGTGCGCACCCTGCGCGCCCAGGGCGTCCGGGCCTATCTGGAGCTGGGCCCGGACGGGGTGCTGACCGCGATGGCCCAGGACACCCTGGCCGCCGAACCGGGCCCGCGCGACACTGACTCGACGCCGGATTCGCAGCTACGCGCCCAGAACTCCGGGTGGGAGCCGGACGAGGTGCTGGTGCCGGCGCTGCGCAGGGACCGGGACGAGCAGCGCGCGGTGATGTCGGCGCTGGCCGCTCTGCACGGGCGCGGGGTGTCGGTGGACTGGCATGCGGTGTTCCCCGGCGCCCGCCGGGTGGAACTGCCCACCTATGCCTTCCAGCGCGAGCGGTTCTGGCCTGATGGCGCGGGCTCGCGGGTGGGAGACGTGACGGCGGCGGGCCTGACGGCTGCCCGGCACCCGCTGCTGGGGGCTGCCGTGGGGTTGGCCGACTCCGATGAGGCGCTGCTGATCGGGAGGTTGTCGCCGAGGTCGCATCCGTGGCTGGCCGACCACATGGTGGGCGGGATGGTGGTGTTCCCCGGCACCGGGTTCCTTGAGCTGGCGGTGCGGGCGGGTGATCAGGTCGGCTGTGACGTGGTGGAGGAACTGACCTTGACCGCGCCGCTGGTGCTGGGCGGGGACGACGCCGTCGCGGTGCAGGTGCGGGTGGGACCTGCGGACGGGGCGGGCCGCCGGGAGCTGAGCATTCACGCTCGGCCGGTGGAGGCCGACGACCATGATGCGTGGGTACGGCACGCCGCCGGCGTGCTGGCGAGCCGTGATCACATCGCCGGGGTGGGCGGGGCCGGCACGCACTTCGATACGGCGGTGTTCGATACGGCGGTGTGGCCGCCACGGGGTGCGTCGGTGATCGAGCTGGACGGGTTGTATGACCGGCTGGCCGAGGGCGGGCTGGGCTACGGGCCGGTGTTTCGGGGGTTGCGGGCGGCGTGGCGAGGTGCGGACGGTGCGGTGTTCGCGGAGGTCGCCCTGCCCGGACAGGTGGTTGACGCGGGGTTTTTCGGGGTGCATCCGGCGTTGCTGGACGCGGCGTTGCACGCGGTGCCGTTCGCCGGGCTGGACGATGCCGAGGGCGGCCGGTTGCCGTTCTCCTGGGGCGGGGTGTGCCTGCACGCCGGTGGGGCGTCGGTGCTGCGGGTGCGGCTGGCCAGGACGGGCGCTGACGGGGTGTCGCTGGTGGCGGTGGATGCGGCGGGGGAGCCGGTGTTGTCGGCGCGGTCGCTGGTGCTGCGTTCCTTCTCGGCCGATGACCTGCCGGCCGCCGGCGGCCGGGTGCTGGGGCGGGATGCGCTGTTCCGTGTGGAGTGGACGGCGGTGCCGGAGCATGCGGTGGCCGGTGGGGTGCCGGTGGCGGTGCTGGGTCTGGGGGCGTTGGGTGCCGTTGCGGCGTGGCGGCCGGATGGGGATTCAATTCCGGTTCATATGGATCTGTCGTCGCTGGTGGAGGTGGGGCCGGTACCCGGGGTGGTGCTGACGCAGGTGGCCGTGGACCCGGCCGGGGAGATGACGGAGTCGGTTCACGAGTCGACCGCTCGGGTGCTGGGTCTGGTGCAGGCGTGGCTGGCCGATGACCGGTGTCATGGTTCCCGGCTGGTGTTGGTGACCAGGGGTGCGGTGGCGGTGGGTGACGGCGAGGTGGTGGCTGATCTCGCGGCGGCGGCGGTGTGGGGTCTGGTGCGCAGCGCGCAGTCGGAGAATCCCGGCCGGTTCGTGTTGGTGGATGTGGATGAGGAATCGGCGTTGTCGGCGTTGCCGGGGGTGTTGGCCTCAGGTGAGCCGCAGGTGGCGGTGCGCGGGGGTGAGGTGTGGGTGCCGCGTCTGGCACGGGTGGCGCCCGGCTCGGACCTTGGGGATGTCCTCGCCGATGACGGTGTCCGCTCGTGGGATCCCGAGGGGACGGTGTTGATCACCGGTGGGACGGGTGGTCTGGGTGGGTTGTTCGCGCGGCATGTGGTGGCCGAGCGTGGGGTGCGGCGTCTGCTGCTGACCAGCCGCCGGGGCCTGGACGCCCCCGGCGCGCTGGAACTGCGGGCCGAGCTGATCGCGCACGGGGTCGAGGTCGAGATCGCCACCTGTGATGTGGCCGATCGGGAGCAGGTGGCGGCGTTGCTGGCCGGGGTGAATGCCGGGCACCCGCTGACCGCGGTGATCCACACCGCCGGTGTGCTGGATGATGGGACGATTCCGTCGCTGTCGCCGGAGCGGTTGGAGACGGTGTTGCGGCCGAAGGTGGATGCGGCCTGGTATCTGCACGAGCTGACCCGGGATCTGGATCTGGCCGGCTTCATCGTGTTCTCGTCGGTGGCGGGAACGTTCGGGGCCTCCGGTCAGGGTAACTACGCGGCGGCGAACGCGTTCCTGGACGCGTTGGCGGAGGTGCGGCGGGCTGAGGGGCTGGCGGGGTTGTCGCTGGCGTGGGGGCCGTGGGCGCAGGACGCCGGGATGACCGGGGCCCTGGATGACGCTCAGGCGCGCCGGTTGACCCGCGCCGGGATGCCGGCGATCACCCCGGAGCAGGGTGTCGCGCTGTTCGACGCGGCCGTCCGCTCGGGTGAGCCGGCCGTGGCCCCGGTCCGGCTCGACCTGGCGGCGCTGCGGGCGCAGGGTGAGGTGCCGCATCTGCTGCGCGGGCTGGTACGGGACCTGCGCCGGTCGGCGGCGTCGACGGCCGCGGCCGGTGGCGGCACACTGGTCCGGCGGCTGGCCGGCCTGGAACGCGCCGACCGTGTCCAGGTCCTGGTGGACCTGGTGCGGGCCGAGGTGGCGCTGGTGCTGGGGCACGCCTCGCCGAAGACCGTGGACGTCCGGCGGGAGTTCCGCGAGCTGGGCTTCGACAGCCTCACCGCGGTGGAACTGCGCAACCGGCTGAACGTGGCGACCGGGTTGCGCCTGCCGGCCACGCTGGTGTTCGACCATCCCACGCCCGCCGTACTGGCGGAGTTCCTGCTGGACGAGGTGCTGGGCGAGCAGGACGACGCGGCCGTTCCGGCCACGATCGCGCCGGCCGCCGACGACCCGATCGTGATCGTCGGGATGAGCTGCCGTTACCCGGGTGGTGTCGCCTCACCCGAGGACCTGTGGCGGCTGGTGGCCGAGGGCCGTGACGCGATCACGGGATTTCCGGTCAATCGTGGCTGGGACCTGGACGCGCTCTACCATCCGGACGCCGACCACGCGGGCAGCTCGTACACCAGACAGGGCGGCTTCCTGCACGACGCGGCGGAGTTCGACGCGGACTTCTTCGGGATGAGCCCGCGGGAGGCCCTGGCGACGGACACGCAGCAGCGACTTCTGCTGGAGACCTCGTGGGAAGCCGTCGAGCGGGCCGGAATCGACCCGGTCACGCTCCGGGGCAGCCGGACGGGCGTGTTCGCCGGGGTGATGTACACCGACTACAGCGGGATGCTGGGCGCGGGCGAGTTCGAGGGCTACCGGGGCACCGGGACCGCCGCGAGCGTCGTCTCCGGCCGGGTGTCCTACACACTGGGCCTGGAAGGCCCGGCCGTGACGGTCGACACGGCCTGCTCGTCCTCACTGGTCGCGGTGCATCTGGCGGCACAGGCGCTGGTCTCGGGGGAATGCGCGCTCGCGCTGGCCGGCGGTGTGACCGTGATGGCCACACCCGGACCGTTCGTGGAGTTCTCCCGGCAGCGGGGGTTGTCCGCGGACGGGCGGTGCAAGTCGTTCGCGGACGGCGCGGACGGTGTGAGCTGGGCCGAGGGCGTCGGGGTGCTGGTGCTGGAGCGCCTGTCGGACGCCCGGCGCAACGGTCACGACGTGCTGGCGGTGCTGCGGGGCTCGGCGATCAACCAGGACGGTGCGTCCAACGGGCTGACCGCGCCTAACGGCCCCTCCCAGCAGAGGGTGATCCGCCAGGCGCTGGCCGGAGCGGGTCTGTCCCCGGCCGAGGTGGACGTGGTGGAGGGGCACGGGACCGGGACCACCCTGGGTGATCCGATCGAGGCGCAGGCGCTGCTGGCCGCCTACGGCCAGGACCGGCCCAAGGACCGCCCGCTGCTGCTCGGGTCGATCAAGTCGAACATCGGCCACACGCAGGCGGCGGCGGGTGTCGCGGGCGTGATCAAGATGATCATGGGCATGCGGCACGGCGTCGTGCCCAAGACCCTGCACGTCGACGCGCCGTCCTCGCACGTGGACTGGACCGCGGGCGCGGTCGAGCTGCTGACCGAGGCGCGGGAGTGGCCGGAGACGGGCCACCCGCGCCGGGCCGCCGTGTCGTCGTTCGGCTTCAGCGGCACCAACGCCCACCTCATCATCGAACAGGACACCGTCGAGCGGGCTCCATCGGCCGACAGGCCGCCGATGGCGGGCCTGCCGCTGCCGCTGCCGGTCTCGGGCAGGACCGAGCAGGCGGTGCGGGAGCAGGCCGCGCGGCTGCTGTCCCACCTGGAGGGCCGTCCCGAGACGAGGCCGGCCGACGTCGCGTTCTCGCTGGTGACCACCCGTTCCCCCTTCGAGCACCGGGCCGCCGTGCTGGCCGAGGACCATGCCGGAGCGCTGGCCGGGTTGCGCGCGCTGGCCGGCGGCCGGGCCGCGCCGGGAGTCGTACGCGGCCAGGCCGGATACGACCAGAAGCCGGCGTTCCTGTTCACCGGCCAGGGTGCCCAGCGCGTGGGCATGGGCCTGGAGACCTACGAGCGGTTCCCGGTGTTCGCCGAGGCCCTTGAAGGCGTGCTCGCGGCGCTGGCCCCCCAGATGGCCTCCTACCTGGACCGTCCGCTGCGGGAGGCACTGTTCTTCGACGCGGAGCTGCTCGACCGTACGGTGTACACGCAGCCGGCGCTGTTCGCCCTGGAGGTCGCGCTGTACCGGCTGGTGGAGTCGTGGGGCGTGCGCCCGGCCGCGCTGGCGGGGCACTCGATCGGGGAGCTCGTCGCGGCGCACGTCGCCGGGGTGCTGACGCTGGAGGACGCCTGCGCGCTGGTGGCCGCGCGGGGCCGGTTGATGCAGGCGCTCCCGGCCGGCGGTGCGATGGTGGCGATCCAGGCCGGCGAGGAGGAGATCCTGGAGTCGCTGGCCGGGCGCGAGGGCGAGGTGTCCGTCGCGGCGGTCAACGGCCCGGCATCGGTGGTGATCGCCGGGGTCGAGGCCGCGGTGCTGGAGGTCGCCGCCGGGTGGGCCGCCCGGGAGCGCAGGACCAAGCGGCTGCGGGTGTCGCACGCGTTCCACTCTCCGCTGATGGAGCCGATGCTCGCGGAGTTCCAGGCGGTCGCCGAGACGGTGTCGTACGCACCCCCGCGGATCCCGGTGATCTCCAACGTGACCGGCGGGTTCGCCACGGACGAACTGTGCTCACCGGCCTACTGGGTGCGGCACGTGCGGGAGACGGTCCGGTTCTGCGACGGCGTGCGGGAACTGCACGGGGCGGGCGTGACCGCGTTCCTGGAGATCGGGCCGGACGGCGTGCTGACCGCGATGGCCCAGGACGCCCTTCCCGCGGAGGCGGATGCGCTGCTGCTGCCCGTGCTGCGCGGCGACCGCGACGAGAGCACCGCCCTCATGACCGCGCTGGCCGAGCTGCATGTGAACGGCGTACGCGTCGACTGGCCGACCCTGCTCCGCGGGGCCCACCGGGTGGACCTGCCGACGTACGCGTTCCAGCACGAGTCGTTCTGGCCGGAGCCGCCGTCGGCCGCGAACGACGCGGTCGCCGACCCGGCGGACGCGCGGCTCTGGGACGCGGTCGGGCGCGGCGACGCCGGGGACGTGGCCGCGATCCTTGGCCTGCGCGACGAGCACTCCTCCTCGCTGGACACCCTGCTCCCGGCCCTGTCGTCGTGGCGACGGAGCCGGAGCGAGGCGTCGGCGCTCGACTCCTGGCGCTACCGGGTGGAGTGGAAGCCCCGCCGTACGCCCCCTCTCACCATGCTGGAGGGCACCTGGCTGGTGGTGACCGCCGACGGGATCCCGGACGGCGACGTGGTCGCCGCGCTGGACGGTCACGGGGCGCGAGTGGAGCGGCTCGTGCTGGAGGGGACGGACGCCGACCATACGTCGCTCGCGGCCCGGCTCCGGGAGCTGGACGAGATCTCCGGTGTGGTGTCGATGCTCGCACTGACGGAGGCGCCCGTCGCGGACGGCGGGGCGGTACCGAGCGGTCTCGTGCTCACGGTCGCGCTCCTGCGGGCGCTCGGCGACGCGGAGATCGACGCGCCGCTGTGGTGCGTCACCCGTGGCGCGGTGTCCGCGGCTCCCGGCGACCGGGTGACACGTCCGGTCCAGGCGCAGGTGTGGGGCATGGGCCGGGTCGCTGCCCTGGAGCATTCGAAGCGGTGGGGCGGCCTGGCCGACCTGCCCGAGGTCGTCGACGGGCGTGCCGCCCAGGGGCTGGCGAGCGTGCTGGCGGGTCTGGACGGCGAGGACCAGGTGGCGGTCCGGGCGTCGGGCGTGTTCGGCCGGCGGCTGCGGCGTCACCCGGCCGCGCCCGACCCGGTCGGCGGCGGTACCGCGTTGAGTTCCGGCGGGACGGTGCTGATCACCGGTGGGACCGGCGCCCTGGGCGCGGCCACCGCGCGGTGGCTGGTACGCGGCGGCGTCACGCACCTGGTGCTGACCAGCCGGCGCGGCATGGACGCCCCCGGGGCGGCGGAGCTGCGCGACGAGCTGCTCGCGCTGGGGGCCGAGGTGAGCGTCGTGGCCTGCGACGTGGCCGATCGCGACGCGCTGGCCGCCGTGCTGGCCACGATCCCGGCCGAGCACCCGCTCACCGGGGTCGTCCACGCGGCCGGGGTGGGGGAGGCCGTCGCGCCCCTTGAGCAGGCGGACGCCGCCACCTTCGCCGAGGTGATGACGGCGAAGGTGGCCGGCGCCGCCAACCTGGACGACCTGCTCGGAGATCGCGAGCTCGACTTCTTCGTGCTGTTCTCCTCGATCGCCGGGGTGTGGGGCAGCGCGGGGCAGGGCGCCTACGCGGCGGCCAACGCCTACCTCGACGCGCTGGCCGAGCACCGGCGTGCGCGCGGTCTCGCCACGACGTCGGTGGCCTGGGGCGCGTGGGCCGAAGCCGGCATGGCCGCGACGGAGGACATGGCCGACTACCTGCTCAGGCGCGGGCTGGCCTTCCTGCCGCCCGATCTCGCCATCGGCGAGCTGAGCCGGGCGGCCGGCGGCCGGGACGCGGTGGTGACGGTCGCCGACGTCGACTGGGACCGGTTCTATCCGATCTTCACCTCGACCCGGCCCAGCCACCTGTTCGGCGAGCTCGCGGAGGTCAGGGCACAGCGCGAGAGCGAGAACGGGGCAGGGGCCTCCGGCGACCCGGAATTCGTCGCGCGGCTGCGGCACCTGACCGAGAAGGAGCAGCGGCGCAGGCTGCTGGATCTGGTGCGCACCGAGGTGGCGGCCGTGCTGCGGCACGCCTCAGCCGAGGTGGTCTCCGAGCGGCGCGCCTTCCGCGAGCTGGGTTTCGACTCGCTGACCGCGGTGGAGCTGAGAAAGCGGCTGGTCGCGGTGACCGGCCTGGCGTTGCCGAGCACGCTGGTGTTCGATCACCCGAACCCGGCCGCACTGGTGGAGTTCCTGCGGTCGCAGGTCGTGGGCTCGGCGGGCGAGGTGGGCGCGGACGCCGGGGCTCCGGTCGCCGTCCACGCCGACGAACCGATCGCGATCATCGGGATGGCCTGCCGGTTCCCCGGCGGCGTCGGCTCTCCCGAACAGCTGTGGGAACTGGTGACCGACGGGGTCGACGCGATCTCCGGATTCCCCGCCGACCGGGGCTGGGACGCGGAAGGGCTCTACGACCCCGACCCCGATCACTCCGGCACGACGTACTCGGTCGAAGGGGGGTTCCTCCACGACGCCGGCGACTTCGACCCCGGGTTCTTCGGGATCTCACCGCGCGAGGCACTGACCATGGACCCGCAGCAGCGGCTGCTGCTGGAGACCGCGTGGGAGGCCATCGAACGGGCCGGGATCGATCCCTTCGCGCTGCGCGGCCACTCGACCGGCACGTTCATCGGCTCCAGCTACCAGGAGTACGGCTCGGACGCCGCCGACGCCGAGGGACACCAGGTCACCGGCACCATCCCGAGCGTGCTGTCCGGCCGGGTGTCGTACGTACTCGGCCTGGAAGGGCCCGCGGTCACGGTCGACACGGCATGCTCGTCGTCGCTGGTGGCGCTGCACCTGGCCTGCCAGTCGCTGCGTAACGGCGAGAGCTCGCTCGCCCTGGCGGGCGGCGTGACGGTGATGACCACCCCGGCCGCCTTCGTGGCGTTCAGCCGCCAGCGGGCCCTGGCCGCCGACGGCCGGTGCAAGGCGTTCTCCGACGCGGCCGACGGGATGAGCCTGGCGGAAGGGGTCGGCCTGCTCCTGGTGGAGCGGCTGTCCGACGCGCGGCGCAACGGCCACCCGATCCTTGCGGTGGTGCGCGGTTCGGCGGTGAACCAGGACGGCGCGTCCAACGGGCTGACCGCGCCCAACGGTCCCTCCCAGCAGCGGGTGATCCGGAAGGCCCTGGTAGGCGCGCGGCTGTCCCCGGCCGAGGTGGACGCGATCGACGCGCACGGCACGGGTACGGGCCTGGGCGACCCCATCGAGGTCCAAGCCCTCCTCGCCACGTACGGGCAGGGCCGGGAGCGCCCGCTCCTGCTCGGGTCGGTCAAGTCGAACATCGGCCACACACAGTCCGCGGCGGGCGTGGCCAGCGTGATCAAGATGGTCATGGCGATGCGGCACGGGGTGCTGCCCAAGACGTTGCACGTGGGCACGCCGTCGTCCCACGTGGACTGGACGGCGGGCGCGGTCGAGCCGCTGACCGAGGCCATGCCGTGGCCGGAGACCGGACGGCCGCGCCGGGCCGCGGTGTCCTCCTTCGGGATCAGCGGCACGAACGCCCACGCGATCCTCGAACAGGCGCCGGATGCGGAGGAACCGGCCGGCGACGTCGCGCTCGCGGGTCCCAACGCCGATGCCGCCGCTTCCGATCGTGATCACGTTCCCGGTGCGGTGCCGTGGGTGGTGTCGGGCCGGACGGCGGAGGCGCTGCGCGCACAGGCGCGGCGGCTGGCCTCGCACGTGGCCGACCTCGGTGAGCCCGATCCGGCCGTCGTGGGCTTCTCGCTGGCGACGTCGAGGTCGGCGTTCGAGCACCGCGCGGTCGTGGTGGGCGGTGACCGCGACGCGCTCTCCGCCGCAGTGCGGGCGGTGGCCGCGGGCGAGTCCGCGCCGGGCGCGACCCAGGGAGTGGCGGACGTCGAGGGCAAGACGGTCTTCGTGTTCCCCGGGCAGGGCGCGCAGTGGGCCGGTATGGGCGCCCTGCTGCTGGAGCAGTCCCCCGTGTTCGCCGAGCGTATCGCCGAGTGCGGCCTGGCCCTGAGCCGGCATGTCGACTGGTCGCTGATCGATGTGCTGCGCCAGGTGGAGGGCGCGCCGTCGCTGGACCGGGTGGATGTCGTGCAGCCGGTGTCGTTCGCGGTGATG
The DNA here is from genome assembly GCF_040295965.1 of Streptosporangium sp. NPDC002544. Lineage (NCBI taxonomy): Bacteria > Bacillati > Actinomycetota > Actinomycetes > Streptosporangiales > Streptosporangiaceae > Streptosporangium > Streptosporangium sp. NPDC002544. The sequence goes on from NZ_JBEOWJ010000045.1 coordinate 32,491, forward strand.
GTCTCGCTGGCGGCGATGTGGCGTGCTCACGGGGTGGAGCCCGACGCGGTGATCGGGCACTCCCAGGGGGAGATCGCCGCCGCCTGCGTGGCGGGCGCGCTGTCCCTGGACGACGCCGCGCAGGTGGTGGCGGTGCGCAGCCTGGCCATCGCGCGGCGGCTGGCCGGCGCCGGAGGGATGATGTCGGTCTCGCTCCCGGTACCGGACATCGAGGAGAGGCTGCGCCCCTGGGGCGAGCGGATCTCGATCGCGGCGGTCAACGGGCCGCGTTCGGTCGTGGTGTGCGGCGACCCCGACGCGCTCGATGAGCTGTCGCGGCGGTTGACCGAGGAGGGCGTGCGGGCCCGGCGGGTCGCGGTCGACTACGCGTCGCACTCGGCCCATGTCGAGCGGCTCCAGGAGGAGCTGCCGCAGGCCCTGTCGGCGATCCGGCCGCAGCGGGCCGAGGTGCCGTTCCTGTCCACGGTGACCGAGGACTGGCTGGACGGCACGGAGCTGGACGCGGACTACTGGTACCGCAACCTACGGCGGGCCGTCCGGTTCGAACCCGCGGTGCGGTGCCTGCTGGCCGCTGGGTACCGGGCGTTCATCGAGGTCAGCCCGCACCCGGTGCTGACCGGCGCGATCCAGGAGACGGCCGAGGAGGCGGGTGGGACCACGGCGGGCACGGTGGTCGCCGGGACTCTGCGTCGCGACCAGGGCGGCGCGGAGCGCTTCCTGACCTCCCTGGCGGAGGTGTTCGTGCGCGGTGTGCCGATCGACTGGCGAGCGGTCTTCGACGGCACGGGCGCCCGCCGGGTGGAGCTGCCGACGTACGCCTTCCAGCGGGAGCGGTTCTGGATACGGCGCGCCGAGGCGCGGACGACCGGCGCGGCGGACCCGGCGGACGAGCGGTTCTGGGCGGCGGTGGAGCGCGAGGACCTCGACTCGCTGGCTTCGGGACTGGACGTGGGCACGGGGGCACTGGCCGCGGTGGTACCCGCGCTGTCCTCTTGGCGTCGCCGGCAACGGGCCCGGTCCACCGTGGACTCCTGGCGCTACCGCGTCGCGTGGCGGCCGATGACCGGCCTCGCCTCCACCCCCCTGTCGGGCACGTGGCTGCTCGTCACCACAGAGGGCCTCACGGGCGATGACGTCGCCGACGCGCTGACCGCGCACGGCGCGCGGGTCCGCAGGGTCGTGCTCGACGAGTCGTGCACAGACCGCGTTCTGCTGGCGCGCGTGCTGACCGGCGTGCCGGCCGGTGCGCCGGGCGATGCCGGGGCACCGGGCACCGGGCTGGACGCCTCGCTCGACGAGGGGGAGCACCTCTCCGGCGTGGTGTCCCTGCTGGCCCTGGCCGAACAGCCCACCGATCGATACCCGGAGCTGGCCACCGGTCTGGCGCTGACCGTCGCGCTCGTGCAGGCCCTGGGCGACGCGGACATCGACGCGCCGCTGTGGTGCCTCACCCGTGGTGCGGTCTCCACCGGCCGGTCGGATCCGGTGACCAACCCCGTCCAGGCGCAGGTCCACGGCGTGGGCTGGACGGCCGCGCTGGAGCACCCGCGGCGGTGGGGCGGCCTGGTCGATCTGCCCGGGACGCTCGACCAGCGCGCGGCGCGGCGCCTGGCGAGCGTCCTCGCGGGCGGCAGCGGCGAGGACCAGCTCGCGATCCGGCCCTCCGGCCTGTTCACTCGACGGGTGGTGCCGGCGCCGGTATCGGCAGCGGATCGGGAGCCGGCGCGCAGGTGGACGCCGCGCGGGACCACCCTGGTGACCGGCGGCACCGGAACGCTCGCCCCGCACCTGGCCCGCTGGCTCGCCGCCGAGGGGGCCGAGCAGGTGGTGCTGACCAGCCGCCGTGGCATGGACGCTCCCGGCGCGGCCGAGCTGCTGGCCGAGCTGGCCGAGCTCGGCACGACCGCCACGATGGCGGCGTGTGACGTGTCCGATCGCGACTCCGTCGCCGGCCTGCTCGCGCGGTTGCGGGCGGAGGGCCACGTCGTCCGTACGGTGGTGCACGCCGCCGCCTCCATCGAGCTGCACACCCTGCAGGACACCACCATCGAGGCGTTCGCCGAGGTGGTGCGGGCCAAGGTCGTCGGCGCCCGGCACCTGGACGAGCTGCTGGACGCGGACGAGCTCGACGCCTTCGTGCTGTTCTCCTCGACGGCGGGGATGTGGGGCAGCGGGCGGCACGCGGCGTACGTGGCGGGCAACGCCTTCCTCGGCGCGCTGGCGGAGAACCGGCGTGCCCGGGGGCTGCCGGCCACGTCGATCTCCTGGGGCATCTGGTCGGACGACCGTGATCTCGGGCGGGTCGATCCCGAGCAGATCCGGCGCAGCGGGCTCGTGTTCATGGAGCCGGACCTCGCGCTCGAAGGATTCCGGCAGGCGCTGGCCGGCGAGGAGACCGCGCCGGCGATCGCCGACATCGACTGGGAGCGGTACTTCCCGGTCTTCACCTCCGTGCGGCCGAGCCGGTTGTTCAGCGAGGTGCCCGCCGTACGGCGGCTGGCCGAAATCGCCGAGCGCCCGGCCGTCGCGGCGAGCGATGGGGAATTCGTCACCCGGCTGCGCGGGCTGCCGGCGTCCGAGCGGGACCGCCTGCTGCTGGAGCTGGTGCGCGCCCAGGCGGCGACCGCGCTGGGCCACTCCTCAGCCGACGCCGTCGCCGAGCGGCAGGCGTTCCGCGACATGGGCTTCGACTCGGTGACCGCGGTCGATCTGCGCAACCGGCTGGCCAGTGCGACGGGCCTGACGCTGCCCAGCACGCTGGTGTTCGACCACCCGAACCTGGAGGCGCTGGCGGAGTTCCTGCGCGCCGAGATCGCCGGGACGCAGGCCGGATCGGCGGCCGTGGCCGGCCCGGTGCGGGCCGCCTCGGACGAGCCGATCGCGATCATCGGGATGGCCTGCCGCTACCCGGGCGGGGTCCGGTCGCCGGAGCAGCTGTGGCAGATCGTGCTCGACGGCGTCGACGCCATCTCCGAGTTCCCTGGGGACCGTGGCTGGGACGTCGAGGGGCTTTACCACCCCGACCCGGAGCGTACCGGCAAGACGTACTCGACCCAGGGCGGTTTCCTCCACGACGCGACGGAGTTCGACGCCGACTTCTTCGGGATCTCGCCGCGCGAGGCGCTGGCGATGGATCCGCAGCATCGGCTGGTGCTGGAGACGGCGTGGGAGACCGTCGAACGGGCCGGGATCGCCCCCTCGGCGCTGCGTGGCAGCCTGACCGGCACCTTCATCGGTTCCAGCTACGCGGACTACAGCGCGGCGATGACCGGGCAGGGGGCGGGCCTGGAAGGTCACCTGGTCACCGGCACCGTGCCGAGCGTGCTGTCCGGCCGGGTGTCGTACCTGTTCGGGCTGGAGGGCCCGGCCGTCACGCTGGACACGGCGTGCTCGTCATCGCTGGTGGCGCTGCACATGGCCTGTCGGTCGCTGCGTGACGGCGAGAGCTCACTGGCACTGGCCGGTGGGGTGACCGTGATGTCCACCCCCGATGCCTTCATCGGGTTCAGCCGGCAGCGGGCCATGGCCCCCGACGGCCGGTGCAAGGCGTACTCCGACTCGGCGGACGGGATGTGCCTGGCCGAGGGCGTCGGCCTGCTGCTGGTGGAGCGGCTGTCCGACGCCGAGCGCAACGGGCACCCGATTCTCGCGGTCATCCGCGGGTCGGCGATCAACCAGGACGGCGCCTCCAACGGGCTCACCGCGCCCAACGGCCCGTCGCAGCAGCGGGTGATCACGCAGGCGCTGGCCAACGCCGGGGTGTCGCCGGCGGAGGTCGACGTCGTCGAGGGCCACGGAACAGGGACGGCGCTGGGCGACCCGATCGAGGCGCACGCGCTGCTCGCGACCTACGGCCAGGACCGGGACGCGGACCGTCCGCTGCTGCTGGGGTCGGTCAAGTCCAATATCGGGCACACCCAGATGGCGTCCGGTGTGGCCGGCGTGATCAAGATGGTCATGGCGATGCGGCACGGCCTGCTGCCCAGGACACTGCACGTGGACGAGCCGTCGTCGCACGTGGACTGGTCCAGCGGCGCCATCGAGCTGCTCACCGAGCCGAGGGAGTGGGTGCGCGCCGGGCACCCGCGCCGGGCCGCGGTGTCGTCGTTCGGACTCAGCGGCACCAACGCCCACGCGGTGCTCGAAGAGGCGCCGCCCGCCGCCGCCCGGGTCCGGGAGGCCGAGCCCGTCGTCGTTCCCGTACTGGTATCGGGCAAGAACGAGCAGGCCCTGCGCTACCAGGCGGGGCGGCTGCTGTCCCTGCTGGAGGAGTCGCCCGGTCTCCACCCCACAGACGTCGCCTTCTCCCTGGCGACCTCGCGGTCGCACCTCGACCAACGCGCGGCGCTGGTCGGGCGGGAGCGCCAGGAGATCATCGACGGGTTGCGGGCGCTGGCCGAAGAGCCGCTGGACGGTGCCGTCGCTCCGGGGGCCGTCGTCCACGGCACCGCCGCCCGCGGTTCCCTGGCCTTCATGTTCACCGGCCAGGGCGGCCAGCGCGCGGAAATGGGCCGCGAGCTGTACGGTCGCTTCCCGGTGTTCGCGGACACGCTCGACGAGGTGCTGTCCCACCTGGACGCGGATCTGGATCGCCCGCTGCGCGAGGTGCTGTTCGCCCCGGCGGGTACGGCGGAGGCCGCCCTGCTGGACGAGACCGGCTACACCCAGCCGGCGCTGTTCGCCTTCGAGGTGGCCCTGTTCCGGCTGCTCGAATCGTGGGGCATCAGGCCCGACTACCTCACGGGCCACTCGGTGGGGGAGATCGCCGCGGCGCACGTCGCCGGAGTGCTGTCGCTGCCGGACGCGTGCACCCTGGTGGCGGCCCGCGCCCGCCTGATGCAGGCGCTGCCCGCCGGTGGGGCGATGGTCGCGCTGGAGGCCCGCGAGGAGGAGGTGCTCCCGCTGCTGGCCGGGCACGAGCACCAGGTCTCGATCGCGGCGGTGAACGGCCCGCAGTCGCTGGTCGTCGCCGGCGAGGAGGAGGCCGTCCTGAAGATCGCGGCACGGCTCGCCGCCGAAGGACGCAGGACCAGGCGGCTCCAGGTCTCCCACGCGTTCCACTCCCCGCGGATGGAGGCCATGCTCGACGACTTCGGCCGGGTCGCGCGAGGCCTGTCGTACGCGCCCCCGGAGATCCCGGTCGTCTCGAACGTGACGGGCGAGGCGGCGACCGCGGAGCAGCTCTGCTCCCCCGAATACTGGGTGGCGCACATCCGCCGACCGGTCCGCTTCGCGGACGGCGTGCGGTGGCTGGCCGAGCAGGGCGTCGGCACCTTCCTCGAACTCGGTCCCGACGCCGTTCTCACGGCCCTCGCCGCCGACTGCCTCACCGACCGGCCCGGCGCGCGTCCGATCCCGGTGTCGCGCCGGGATCGTGCCGAGGAGCAGGCCATCACCACCGCGGTGGCCCGGCTGCACGTCCATGGCTTCGCCGTGGACTGGCGAGGGTTCTTCGCCGGCACCGGCGCCGAGACGGTCGACCTGCCGACCTACACCTTCCAGCGCCGGCGGTTCTGGCCGGACACCGCGGCGGCCGCCGCACTCGCGCCCGGTGGCACGGCGGACGCCGGCTTCTGGGACGCCGTCGAGCGCGGCGACGTGGCGGCGCTGTCGGAGGGGCTGGACGTCGACGGTGACGCGCTGGAGGCGTTGCTCCCGGCGCTGTCCTCGTGGCGCCGCGACCGCCGGGAGCGCTCCGCCGTGGACGACTGGCGGTATCGGACCGTCTGGAAGCCGCTGTCCTCCTCGACGGCCACGCCCTCCGCGAGGGTACGGGGCCGGTTGCTCGTGGTGGTCCCGGTGCGGCCGGTGGGTGAGGAGTGGGTGACCTCGCTGGCGGGCGCGCTGGGCGCGGAGACCGACTGGATCGAGGTCGGCGAGCCCGACCGGGAGGCACTGGCCGCGCGCCTGCGGGAGCTGTGTTCCGACGGCTCCAGGCCCGCCGCGGTCGTGTCGCTGCTGGCACTGGACGAGCACGACCTCGCCGGGTATCCAGGGGTTCCGGCCGGTCTCGCGCTGACGGTCGCGCTGGCGCAGGCGCTCGGTGACGCCGGGGCCGACGCACCCCTGTGGTGCGTGACCCGTGGCGCGGTGTCGGTGGGGCGTTCGGAACAGGTGTCCAGGCCGGTGCAGGCCGCTGTGTGGGGTCTCGGCCGGACCGCGGCGCTGGAACAGCCGAGGCTGTGGGGCGGGCTGGTGGATCTGCCGGAGACCCTCGACCCGGTCACCGTCTCCCGCCTGGTCGGCGTGCTGTCCGACGCTCAGGGGTACGGCGTGCAGGGCGAGGACCAGCTCGCCGTACGTCGCTCCGGGGTGTTCGGCCGACGCCTGGTGCGCGCTCCGCTCGGCGAGAAGCCCGCCGAGCGGGAGGCCGCCCCGCTGGGCGCCGCGCGGATCGCCGCGGGCACCGTGCTGATCACGGGAGGCACGGGAGGACTGGGGGCCCGCCTCGCGCGCTGGGCGGCAGGCGCCGGTGCCGCGCACGTCCTGCTGGTCGGCCGCCGCGGGCCGGACGCTCCGGGCGCGACCGAACTGCGGGACGAGCTGGCCGGCCTCGGCGCCCAGGTCAGCGTCATGGCCTGCGACGTCGCCGATCGCGACGCCCTGGCCGCCGTGCTGGCTCAGATCCCGCGGGAACGGCCGCTGACCGCGGTCTTCCACGCGGCGGGAGTGGTCGACGACGGGGTGCTGGACGGAATGACGCCGGAGCACCTCTCCTCGGTCCTGCGGGCGAAGGCCGTCGCCGCGCTCAACCTGCACGAACTGACCGAGCGGCTGGACCTGCCGGCGTTCGTGCTGTTCTCGTCCACGGCCGCGACCTTCGGCGCCGCGGGCCAGGCCAACTACGCGGCCGCCAACGCCGTGCTCGACGCGCTGGCGGAGCACCGGCGCGGGCTGGGCCTCCCGGCGACGTCGATCGCCTGGGGGCCGTGGGCCGGGGCCGGCATGGCGGCGGACGGCGCCGTGGTGGAGGGCAGGATGCGCCGGGTCGGCCTGGAGATGATGCCTCCGGACCTGGCGATCCGCGCGTTGCGGCAGGCGATCGAGCACGAGGACACGGCGCTGACCGTCGTCGACGTCGACTGGCCTCGCTTCGTCGCCGCCTTCGCCGCGATCCGGCGCTATCCGCTGGTGAGCGACCTTCCTGAGGTGACCGCGGCCGCCGGGGCGACGGAGGGCGGGACGGATGGGGCCGTCACGACGGAGCGGGCGTTCCGGCGGTGGCTGGCCGACCTGCCCGTCGCCGAGCGGAGCCGGGCCGTACTGGACCTGCTGCGCGGCCGGGTGGCCGCGGTACTCGGCCATGCCGAGGTGGACGGCGTCGCGCCGGACCGTCCGTTCAAGGATCTGGGGTTCGACTCGCTGACCACCGTCGAACTGCGCAACGCGCTGGCGGCGACGACGGGGCTGATCCTGCCCGCGACGCTGGTGTACGACTATCCCACCCCCAGCGCGCTGGCGGATTTCCTGCTGGCCGAACTGCTCGGCTCGATGCCGCACGAGGAGTCGTGGCCCGGGTCGCAGGCCGTGACGGCACGCGCCGCCGACGACGACCCCATCGTGATCGTCGGCATGAGCTGCCGGTTCCCCGGTGGGGTGAGCTCCCCCGAGGAGCTGTGGCGGCTGCTGATGGACGGGGGAGAGGGCATCTCCTCGTTCCCCGACGATCGGGGATGGGACCTGGAGGCGCTCGTCGGAGGGATGTCGGCCACGAGCGTCGGCGGCTTCCTGCGGGACGCGACCGAGTTCGACGCCGAGTTCTTCGGCATCTCACCGCGTGAGGCGCTGGCGATGGACCCGCAGCAGCGCCTGGTGCTCGAAGCCGCCTGGGAGGCGCTGGAGCGGGCCGGCATCGATCCCCTCGACCTGCGGGGCAGCGACGGCGGCGTCTTCGTGGGCACCAACGGCCAGGACTACGTCGGCCTGCTCAAGAGTTCCGGCGCGGACGTGCAGGGGCACGTGGCCACCGGTACCACGGCGAGCGTCATGTCAGGGCGGCTGTCCTACACGCTGGGGCTGGAGGGGCCCGCGATCACCGTCGACACCGCGTGCTCGTCCTCCCTGGTCGCCCTCCACTGGGCCGCGCAGGCCCTGCGCGGCGGCGAGTGCTCGCTGGCGCTGGTGGGCGGTGTCTCGGTGATGTCGAGCCCGGACTCGTTCGTCGAGTTCAGCGTCCAGGGTGGTCTGGCCCCCGACGGGCGGTGCAAGGCGTTCTCCGACTCGGCTGACGGCACCGGCTGGTCGGAAGGCGTCGGCGTGCTCGTGCTGACACGCCTGTCGGACGCGCGGCGGGGCGGTCATCCGATCCTCGCCGTGGTACGCGGGTCGGCGGTGAACCAGGACGGCGCGTCGAACGGGTTGACCGCGCCGAACGGCCCGTCGCAGCAGCGGGTGATCCGGCAGGCACTGGCCGCGGCGGGGCTGTCCCCGGCCGAGGTCGACGCGGCCGAGGCGCACGGCACCGGCACGGCGCTGGGCGACCCGATCGAGGCGCAGGCCCTGCTGGCGACATACGGCCAGGAGCGGGATCACCCGCTCCTGCTGGGGTCGATCAAGTCCAATCTCGGCCACACGCAGGCGGCGGCGGGTGTCGCCGGTGTGATCAAGATGGTGCTGGCCATGCGGCACGGCATGCTGCCCAGGACGTTGCACGCCGAGGTACCGGCGTCGCACGTGGACTGGTCGTCCGGGGCCGTCGAACTGCTGACCGAGCCTCAGCGGTGGACGCGGAAGGGGCGACCGCTGCGGGCCGGCGTCTCCGCCTTCGGGATCAGCGGCACCAACGCCCACGTCATCCTGGAGCAGGCACCCCTGGACGAGCCGTCCCCCGAGCCGCCCGGCGAGCGGAGGGTTCCCGCGGTCGTGCCGTGGGTCGTCTCCGGCCGGACCCGGGAGGCGCTGCGGGCCCAGCTCGATCAGGTACCGGCCGCCGACCGCGACCTCGATCCGCTGGACGTCGGCTACTCGCTGGCGAGCCGGTCGATGTTCCGGCACCGCGCGGTGCTGCTGGCCACCGCCGACGGAGTGTCGGAGATCGCGCGTGGCGAGGCCACCGCCGTCGCGGGCAGGTCGGCGATGCTGTTCGCCGGGCAGGGCTCCCAGCGCCCCGGCATGGGCCGGGAGTTGTATGCCAGGTTCCCGGTGTTCGCGCAGGCACTGGACGCGGTGCTCGCGCAGCTCGACGTCGAGCTGGACCGCCCGCTGCGGACGGTCCTGTTCGCCGAGGCGGGCTCACCTGAGGCCGAGCGGCTTGACCAGACCCAGTGGACGCAGCCCGCGCTGTTCGCGATCGAGGTGGCTCTGTTCCGCCTGGCGGAGTCGTGGGGGCTGCGCCCGGACCTGGTGGCCGGGCACTCGATCGGCGAGATCGCCGCGGCGCACGTCGCCGGTGTGCTGACACTGGCGGACGCGTGCACCCTGGTCGCCGCCAGAGGGCGCCTGATGCAGGCGCTACCGGCCGGGGGCGCGATGGTCTCCGTACAGGCCACCGAGGACGAGGTTCTCCCGATACTCGCCGGGCGCGAGCACGAGGTGTCGATCGCCGCGGTCAACGGACCGTCGGCGGTGGTGATCGCCGGGGTGGAGGGGCCGGTCACCGAGCTCGCCGCCCACCTCGCGGCCGAGGGCCGCAAGACCACCCGGCTGGTCGTCAGCCACGCGTTCCACTCGCCGTTGATGGACCCCATGCTGGAGGAGTTCCGCCGGGCCGTACGAGGGCTCGGGTTCTCACCGCCGGCCATCCCGCTCGTCTCCGGCCTGACCGGCGAGCCGGTCGCCGTCGAGCGGCTCTGCTCACCCGACTACTGGGTCGACCACGCTCGGCAGGCGGTCCGCTTCGCCGACTGCGTGCGCACCCTGCGCGGTTCCGGCGTGAGCACGTTCGTCGAGCTCGGCCCGGACGGCGTGCTGTCCGCGCTGACCCAGCACTGCCTGGCGGCCGACGGTACCGAGGCCGGCACCCTGGTCGTGCCGATGCTGCGTAAGGACCGCGGCGAGGAGGCGTCGGCCGTGGACGCGCTGGCCCGGCTGCACGTCCACGGGCTGCCGGTGGACTGGCGGTCCCTCTTCACCGGATGCGGCGCGCGGCGCGTCGACCTGCCCACGTACGCCTTCCAGCGCCGGAGGTACTGGCCCGAGGCCGTCGCCCCGGTCGTCGCCCCGGCGGGGGACCCGGTGGACGCCGAGTTCTGGGCCGCGATCGAGCGTGCGGACCTGACGTCCGTGGCGGCCACGCTGGATCTGGAGGCGGACTCGCTGTCAACGGTGCTGCCCGCGCTGTCATCCTGGCGCCGCTCGCGCCGCGAGCACACCCTCGTTGACTCCTGGAGCTACCGGGTGGCCTGGAAGCCCCTGGCCGCCGTGCCGTCCGCCGTCCCGTCCGGGAGGTGGCTGGTGGCCGTCCCGGCCGGCCGGTCCGAGGAGGGGGAGTGGGCGGAGGCGCTCGATGCCGTGGGTGCCGCCCTGGCGGGCCCCGATGCTCTGATGCGTCTCGACGTCACGCACACCGGCCGTGCGAGGCTGGCCGCACAACTCGTCGAACTGCTCGGCGGCCCGGACGCCGACGGCCGGGCGCCGGTGGGTGTGATCTCCCTGCTGGCGCTCGCCGGGACGGGCGATGACGGCCTGCCCGAGGTGGCGTTGACGGCCGCGCTGGTGCGGGCGCTGGGCGACGCGGGTGTCGACGCGCCGCTGTGGTGCGTCACCCGAGGCGCGGTGTCGGTGGGCCGATCCGACTCGCCACCGAGCCCGGGGCAGGCCGCGGTCTGGGGCCTCGGCCGGGTGGCGGCGCTGGAGCACCCCCGGCGCTGGGGAGGCATGATCGACCTGCCCGAACTGCTCGACCGGCGGGCCGTCGCCCGGTTCGCCGGTGTGCTGGCCGACGGCCCGGACGGCGAGAGCGAGGTCGCCGTGCGCGCCTCCGGAGTGTTCGGCCGCCGGCTCGTCCCGGCCCCCGCCGGGGACGCCGACCGGTCGTGGCGGCCTCGTGGCACGGTGCTGGTCGCCGGGGACACGGGAGTCTCCGGCGAGCGCATCGCCCGCTGGCTGGCCGACGCGGGCGCCGGCCGAGTCGTGCTGGCCGGGCGCCCCGCCCCGCTGGAGCCCGCCGAGGTGGATCCCCGGGTGACGATCAGGCACTGCGACCTGGTGGATCGGGAGGCCGTGGCCGCCCTGCTGGCGGAGTTCCCGCCGGACGCGGTCGTCTACGCCGAGGAACCGGCCGAGGCCGCCTCCCTGGAGGAGACCGAGCCGGCGGACATGGCCGCGACCGCCGCGGCCTACGCCGCCGGGGCGGTGCACCTGGACTCCCTGCTGAAAGACCGGGAGTTGGATGCGTTCGTTCTGTTCTGCTCGCTTTCCGGTGTCTGGGGCGTCGCCGGCCGAGGGGGCGCCGCCGCCGCGGAGGCGGTCCGGGACGCACTGATCGAAGCGCGCCGCGCCCGAGGCGTGGTGGGGACCGCCGTGTCCTGGTCGGCATGGGCGGACAGCGGCGTGACCACGGACCGGGGAATGGACCTGCACCTGCGGGCGAACGGGCTGCCCGCCCTGGCGCCCGCGCTCGCGCTCAGCGCGCTGGGCCGGGTCGTCGCGAACGGCGAGAGCGCGGTGACGGTCGCCGACGTGGCGTGGGACCGGTTCGCCCCGGCCTTCCTCGCGGTGCGGTCGACCCCGCTGCTGGACGAGCTGCCCCAGGCCCGGCAGGCGATCGAGGCGGCGGGCGGCGGCGCCCACGACGGTGAGCCCACCGTGGCGGCCGCGCTCCGGGACCGCCTTCTCGGGCTGCCGGCGGCCGAGCGCACGGGCCTCGTCCTCGAACTGGTGGTGGCCAGGGCCGCCTCGGTCCTCGGGCACGCGGACGGCGCCGCGATCGAGGCCGATCGGGCCTTCCGGGACTTCGGGTTCGACTCTCTCACCGCGGTCGACCTGCGTAACCAGCTCAACGCCGCGACCGGGCTGACCCTGCCGGCCACGCTCGTCTTCGACCACCCGACACCGGTGGAACTCGCCGAACATCTGGCGGCCCAGGTGCTCGGCGAGGAGAGCCTCGGCGAGGAGAGCCGAGCGTCCGTACCGGCCGCGCCCTCGGACGACCCGATCGTCATCGTCGGCATGAGCTGCCGGTACCCGGGCGGCGTCCGCTCGCCGGAGGACCTGTGGCGGCTGGTCATCGGCGAGGTGGACGCGGTCGGCGCGTTCCCCGCCGACCGGGGCTGGGACCTGGACGCGCTGTCCGGTGGGGACGCCGACGGGCGTGGCCGCAGCACGGCGGCCGGAGGCGGTTTCCTCTACGACGCCGCCGACTTCGATCCGGGTTTCTTCGGCATCTCGCCCCGTGAGGCGATGGTGATGGACCCGCAGCAGCGGCTGGTGCTCGAAGCCGCCTGGGAGGCGTTCGAACGGGCGGGCATCGACCCCGCCGGCCTTCGGGGCGGCGATGTGGGCGTCTACGTCGGCGCCACCGGTGGTGACTACCAGCCACCCCGCGATCATCACGGCCACGCGCAGACGGCCCAGGCGGCCAGCGTGATCTCCGGCCGGCTGTCCTACACCTTCGGCCTGGTGGGGCCCGCGGTGACCGCGGACACCGCCTGCTCCTCGTCGCTGGTGGCGTTGCACCTGGCCGCCCAGGCGCTGCGGGCCGGGGAGTGCTCGCTGGCTCTCGCCGGTGGGGTCGCCGTGATGTCCACCCCGGTGGGCTTCGTCGAGTTCGGCGAGATGGGGGCGCTGTCCCCGGACGGCCGGTGCAAGGCGTTCTCCGACGCCGCCGATGGCACGGGCTGGGCGGAGGGCGTCGGCATGCTCGTCGTCGAACGGCTGTCGGATGCCCGGCGCAACGGCCATCACGTGCTGGCGATCCTGCGCGGTTCGGCCGTCAACCAGGACGGCGCGTCCAACGGATTCACCGCGCCGAGCGGTCCGTCGCAGCGGAAGGTGATCCACCGCGCCCTGGCCGGTGCCGGGCTGACCCCGTCCGACGTGGACGTGGTGGAGGCGCACGGCACGGGCACCAGGCTGGGCGACCCGATCGAGGCGCAGGCCCTGCTGGAGACCTACGGTCAGAACCGTGAGCGACCGCTGCTGCTCGGGTCGATCAAGTCCAACATCGGGCACACGCAGGCGGCGGCGGGCATGGCCGGACTGATCAAAATGGTCATGGCCATCAGGCACGGGGTGGCGCCAAGGACGCTGCACCTGGACGCGCCGTCGTCGCACGTGAACTGGTCGGCGGGCGCGGTGGAACCGCTGGCCGAGGCCAGGCCGTGGCCTGATGCCGGACGCCCGCGCCGGGCCGGGATCTCGTCCTTCGGAGCCACCGGCACGAACTCACACGTGATCATCGAGGAGGCGCCCTTCACCGAGCCGTCAGAGGCCGATACGGGGCTCCGCGGGATGCCCGTCGCAGCGGTTCCCGGACTCCTGCCGGTCCCGCTGTCGGCCAAGACTCCGGCCGCGGTGCGGGCACAGGCGCTACGCCTGCTCGATCACCTCGTCGAGCACCCCGAACTCGGCCTGGCCGATCTCGCGTACTCCCTGGCCACCACCCGGTCGAGCTTCCGGCAGCGGCTCGTCGTCCTGGCCGGCAGCCGTGCGGAGCTGATGGACGGCCTGATGGCGGCGGCGGACGGAAACCCGGCTCCCCACGTGCTCGACGGCGTTCTCGGGCGAGCGGGCAAGACGGCGTTCCTGTTCACCGGCCAGGGCAGCCAGCGGGCGGAGATGGGCCGCGAGCTCTACGACCGGTTCCCGGTCTTCGCCGACGCGCTCGACGCCGTACTGGCGCATCTGGACGCCAGGCTGGACCGCCCGCTGAGGGAGATCCTGTTCGCACCGGCGGGCACACCCGAGGCCGGGCTGCTCGATGGAACCGGATGGACCCAGCCGGCACTGTTCGCGGTCGAGGTGGCCCTGTTCCGCCTGCTGGAGTCCTGGGATCTCACCCCTGACGTGCTGATCGGGCACTCGGTCGGCGAGTTGGCCGCGGCGCACGTCGCGGGCGTGCTGTCACTGGAGGACGCCTGCGCGCTGGTGGCGGCCAGGGGCGCGCTCATGCAGCGGCTTCCGGCCGGCGGCGCGATGGTCGCCGTCCAGGCCGGCGAGGAGGAGGTGCTGCGGGCGCTGGCCGGGCACGAGCACCGGGTCTCCGTCGCCGCGGTCAACGGCCCGGAGTCCGTGGTGATAGCCGGGGCGGAGCAGGCGGTGCTCGACGTGGCGGGCGCGCTGGCGGAGAGCGGGCACCGGACGAGGCGGCTGCGGGTCTCGCACGCGTTCCACTCGCCGCTGATGGAGCCGATGCTGGCGGACTTCCGGGCGGTCGCCGAAGGCGTCTCCTACTCCGTGCCGCGAATCCCGATGATCTCGAACGTGACCGGCGATCTCGTCACGGCCGAGCTGTGCTCCCCGGACTACTGGGTGGCGCACGTCCGGAGCGCCGTACGGTTCGCCGACGGGATCCGGGCGGCGCACGAGGCAGGGGTGACCCGCTACATCGAGATCGGCCCGGACGGGACCCTGACCGCGATGGCCCGTGACACCATCCCCGCGGAGGCCGAGGCGGAACTGGTCCCCCTGCTGCGCAGGGACCGCGACGAGCACCGGGCCCTCGTCACCGCACTCGCCCGGCTGCACGTACACGGGATGAGTCCCGCCTGGGCCTCGGTCTTCGCCGGTACCGGCGCCCGGCCGGTGGACCTGCCGACGTACGCGTTCCAGCACGAGCGGTTCTGGCCCGACGCGGGCCGCCCGGATCGGACCCGCGCGGCGGGCACGGGCGGCGCGGCGGACCCGGTGGACGCCGAATTCTGGGCGGCCGTCGAGGAGGAGGACGCCAAGGCGCTGGCGTCGCGGCTCGACGTGGACGGCGACGCGCTGACCAAGGTGCTGCCGGCGCTGTCGTCGTGGCGCCGGGAGCGGCGCCGGCGGTCCACTATGGACGCCTGGCGGTACCGGATCGTCTGGAAGCCCCTCACCGGTGACGGCGCGGCCGCCCCCAGGGCCTCGCAGGCCGGCCCCTGGCTGGTGGTGCTCCCCGAGGAACTGCGCACGGACACCTGGACGGGCTCGGTGATCGACGCGCTCGGTGCCGACGTGGTCCGCATGGAGGTGGCCGACCTCGCCGCCGTACCCCGGGATCGGGCCGCGCTGGCCGAGTGGCTGAGCGCGCACGCCGGCCCCCGGCCGTTCGCCGGAGTGGTCTCGTTCCTGGCGCTGCGGGAGTCCGTGGACATCGGGGACAGCGGGCTTCCCGGCGGGCTCGCCCTGACCACCCTGCTGATCCAGGCGCTGGGCGAGGCCGGCATCGACGCGCCGCTGTGGTGCCTCACCCGAGGCGCGGTCGCGGCCGATCCCGGCGACGTCCTGCGCGATCCGGCGCAGGCCGCCATCTGGGGGCTCGGCCGGGTCGCCGCGCTGGAGCACCCGCAGCGGTGGGGCGGCCTGATCGACCTGCCGGAGGGTTTCGATCGGGGAGCGGCGCGGCGGCTGGCGAGCGTGCTGGCCGGGTTGGACGGCGAGGACCAGATCGCCATCCGGGCCTCCGGCACGTACGCCCGGAGACTGGTGCAGGACCCCGCCGGCCAGGCCGACGGACCCGACGAGTGGACGCCGTCCGGAACCGTGCTGATCACCGGCGGCACCGGCGCGCTCGGTGGACATCTGGCCCGCTGGCTGGCCCGGCATGGTGCGGAGCACCTGGTGCTGGTCAGCCGACGGGGGATGGAGGCCCCCGGCGCCGCCGAGTTGCGCGACGAGGTGGCGGGGCTGGGCGCCCAGGTGACCGTCGCGGCCTGCGACGCGGCCGACCCGGACGCACTGGCCGCCGTGCTGGCCGGCATCCCGGCCGAGTTCCCGCTGACCGGTGTGGTGCACGCCGCGGGCGTGGTCGACGACGGCGTGGTGGACGGCTTGACCCGGGAGCGGTTCGAGACGGTGTTCCGCGCCAAGGTGGCACCGGCGGTCGTGCTGGACGAGCTGACCCGAGAGCTGGATCTGCCGGTGTTCGTGCTGTTCTCGTCCGCGGCGGGCACGCTCGGCAGCCCCGGCCAGGGCAATTACGCCGCCGCCAACGCGGTGCTGGACGGCCTGGCCGAGCGGCGGCGCGAGCGCGGGCTGGCGGCCACGGCGGTGGCGTGGGGCGCCTGGGCCGGCGGCGGTATGGCGGAGGTGGCCGCGGCGCAGGAGGCGTCCCGGCGCATGGGCGTGCGCCCGATGGACCCCGAGCTGGCGGTCTCCGCGTTGAGCGGCCTCGTCGCCGGAGGCGAACCGGTCGCCGTGGTCGCCGACATCGAGCACGAGCGGTTCGTCCGCTCCTACACGGCGGGCCGGCCCAGCCGGCTGCTGAGTGAGCTGCCGGGATACCGTGAGCTGGTCGAGTCGGCAGGCTCGGCGCAGGAGGCCGCGCAGTCGGCGTCCGCCCTGCGGGACAGGCTGGCCGGCCTTACCGGCTCCGAACGGCTCGGCGTGCTGCTCGACCTGCTGCGCGGCCAGATCGCCATGGTTCTCGGGCACTCCGATCGCGAGGCGATCGGCGCCGATCAGGCGTTCCGGGACCTCGGCTTCGACTCCCTCAGCGCGATCGAGCTGCGTAACCGGCTCACGGCCTCGACGGGGCTGAAACTGCCCTCCACGCTCATCTTCGACTACCCGACTCCGGAGGCCCTCGCCGGCCATGTGATCGCGCAGCTCCTGCCGGAGACGGGTGCGGCCTCGGGCGCCGGCGAGGAGGAGGTACGGGTCCGGGCGATGTTCGCGTCGCTGTCCATGGCCAGGCTGCGGGAGATCGGTGTGCTGGACGCGCTGCTGCAGCTGACCGGTGACCCGGAGGCGTCCACCGATGACGAGGCCGATGACGCGCTCGACTCGATGGGGCTCGACGAGCTGGTGCGGGCGGCCCTCGACGGCGGAGCTCAATGAGCCGAGAGCCGTCCCGCTGTCATGGTCCCGCTCGTGGGCGCGGGACCATGACGGCGGGACCCGAGGTAGTGGGACGGTCCGGAACGCCAATTGACCCGGCCGGGTGTGCGTCCACCCGGCCGGGTCAGGTTCGTGCGGTCAGATCGCGGTCACCTGTTCGGTATGATCCTCAGCTTTCGGCCAGCGAGATGGACCTGGACGGGCAGGCCACGACGGCCTCTCGCATGACGGCCTGAGCCGAATCGTCCAGGTCTTCGACCAGAACGATGACGGTTCCCTCGTCGCTCTGGTCGAAGACCTCCGGCGCGATGAGCACGCACTGGCCGGCACCGATGCAGCGCTGGGCGTTCACATTGACACGCATGACATTCCTCATTTTGGAGAGACCGGGTCTGACAGGTGACCGGCCGGGGCCTGCCGCTCCGTCACCAACGGACCGGGAGCGCATGCAGCCCGAACAGCACACCGGTGTACTTGAACGGCAGGTCCTCGACCGCGATATCGAGCTGAAGGGTCGGAATCCGCTGGAACAGGGACGCGAAGACGGTCTCCATCTCGATCCTGACGAGGTTCTGCCCGAGACACTGGTGCACGCCGTACCCGAACGCGACGTGGTGGCGGGCCGAACGGCTCGGATCGAACTCGTCGGCCCGCTCGAACGTGGCATGGTCGTGGTTCGCCGCGGCGCCGAGCGGCACGATGCCCTCGCCGGCCTTGATCACGTGCCCGCCGATCTCGATGTCCTCGACGGCCACGCGGAGCGCCACCCGGTCAGCGACGGACAGGTAGCGCAGCACCTCTTCCACCACTCCCGGCGCGCCGACCCACTGCCGGTTCAGCAGCAGCATGACCACGCCGAGTGCGATGTTGTTCGCCGTCGTCTCGTGCCCGGCGATCAGCAGCAGCAGGGCGACGCCGGAGATCTCCTTGGGAGTCAGCACTCCGGCGGACAACAGCCGGCTGGTCAGGTCCCTGCCGGGGAACCGCTGCTTCATGGTGATCAGCTTGGAGATGTACAGCAGCAGGTCCTTGGTCGCCTCCTCGCGTTCATCGTCGGTCGACGTGAAGGTCACCAGGATGCGCGTCCTCGACTCGAAAAGCTCGCGGTCCGTACGCGGCACGCCGAGCAACTCGCAGATGATCAGCGACGGCACCGGCAGCGCGAACGCGGACACCAGGTCGGCGGTGGTGCCGGCGTTGAGCATGGCGTCGATGCAGGTGTCGACGATTCGCTGGACGGCCGGGCGAAGCTCGGCGATCCGCCGTACCGTGAACTCAGGGATCAGAGCCTTGCGGAAGCGGGTGTGCTCCGGTGGGTCGTACGCGACGAACCAGCCGGGAATCTGGTCGGGCGGCGGCACCGTCCCGTTGCGCCCGATCGTCGGAAAGCCCTCGTGTAAAGGGCTGGCACTGATCCGGGGATCGGTGAGCACAGTGCGCACGTCATCATGTCGAGTGACCAGCCACACGGTGCTGCCGTTGGGCAGCGCCGACTTGACCAGCCCCGACTGCGCCCGGAGTGAGGCGTACTCGTCCGGGGGAGAGAGCTGCCCGCGCCGCCGCCTCGGGAACTCGATGGATATCGGATCGCCGCTGTGCGTTTCCATGCTGTCGCCACGTCCTTCGGCAGTACCTGTCAGATCATTTCAGCGCCGGGTTGCCCAGGATCAGGTCGGCGGCCGCTCGGGTGCCTCCCGCCTCACGTTGCACTTTGGCGAAGAATTCGGCGCGCTCACGGAAGGCGGGGTTGTTCAGCAGTTGGGTGATCTTGCCGACCACATCATCGACGTCGATGGTCTGCGGATCGTCCACCGTGAGGCTGACTCCGCTGTCCACGCCGCGCACCGCCTGGTCATAGCAGTCGACCCACAGTGGCCGGATGATCTGCGGCTTGCCGAAATACAGGCCCTCGTGGAACGCGTTGGCGCCGCCGTGGTTGAAGAAGAGCCTGACGTTGGGATGAGCCAGCACATCGAGCTGGGAGGGAACCCAGCTCTCGATCCTGAGGTTCGGTGGCAGCTCGTCGCTGGGGGGTAGCAGGTGTTGCTGCTCGGCCGGGAGCTTCCACAGCACGGTATGCCTGCCGTCCAACCGGCGGGCGACCTCCACCAGCGCGTGTACCTCGTGGCGGGTCAGCCGGGTGATGGTGCCGAGTCCGATGTAGACCACGGAGGGGTTGGCGTCGAGCCAACGGGACAGGTCGCCGTCGTCCGGCGCCTCCGGCAACGGCGGGATGATGGCGCCGAGCATGTGGAACCTGTCCGGAAGGGGGAACGGGTACTCCAGCCCGAAGACCGAATAGCACAGGACGGCATCGGCACAGTCGATTTTCGACGATGGGCGGAGCGCCTCCCGTGGGAGCTGGAGCATCCTCGCGTACGAGGCGCTTTTGAGCGCGAGCCTCAGCATCGTCGGATGCAGGAACATCAGCCCGGCCCGGAGCTTGAACACGGTGTTGTGGACCCGCTGCTGGAACGACATGTTCAAGGGCAGCCCGGTGTGCAGCATGGGAAATCCGCGCGGTGTCCTGGTGATGAGCAGGTTGCTCGGCAGGAAAGGCGAGCTGAGGACGAATGGGATCTTCCTCTTGAGCGCTATTATGAGCGCGAGAGGGTTCACGCTGTCGAAGACCATGAGGGCCGGCTTGAGCTCTTCGACCAGGGCGTCGAGCGCCAGATACTTCTTCTCCCCACTGCTCGGGTCGAACCCGCGCCGCACCACCGCGTGGTGTGCCTTCCAACGGGACCGCTGGGTGGCCAGCCGGTACATCTCGTCGTCCCAGTCGGCGGGGGAGTGCCTTGGATCGGTCTCGCCGAGCGAGGCGAACCGCACGCCGCTTCCCTCGCTGATCTTCTCGATGTCGGCCCTGCAGGACTCATCCGTCGCGAACCACAGATCCTCCGTACCACGCCGGGCCAGCTCGGCGGCGATCACGCACAGGGGATTGAAGACACCGGCCCCCGGATTGCTCACGAACAGCAGTGGCTTGCGGCTCTCGCCCATCACACACACCTCCATCGCGGGAGCCGGACTGCCGAACAGCCAGTGACACGCAGGCGTCTGCTCCGGTGCGGATCCGTCGTCGCCGTGCACGTCTTTCGTGTCCTGTACGTCGGCGTGCCCGCACGGTATCGCGGCGACATTAGGGGGATCACTAGTTTTCCCGGGGCCTCGGACGGCTTCGCCAGGCCCGCTAAAGACTAGGCGTTTGCCGAGTCGCCATCGGCCTAACTTCACCGAATGGATGGCATGCTCGACGACTTTCCTGCTAAAGGGAGCCCCGTCGTGCATACCGCCTCCCCTCCCTGGCGGGAACGCTCCGCCAGGCGAGAGCACCGGGTGCCGGTGTGTGCGGAGAGGGACGTGGTGACTGACGCGATCGACGCGGCGGCGGTGGGTGTCCTGTACCGGTGACGCCGGCCGCAGGTTTCCCGACCCCGCCCGATGTACGGAGGCTGTGATGGATACGCCCAGTGAGCAGGTCGTACAGGCGCTCCGGAGCTCCATGAAGGAGGCCGAACGGCTACGGCGTCAGTACCAGAAGCTGGTCGCGGTCACCACCGAGCCGATCGCCATCGTGGCGATGAGCTGCCGGTTCCCCGGCGGGGTGTCCTCCCCTGAGGATTTGTGGCGGCTGATCGTTGAAGGTGGTGACGCCACCTCGGGCTTCCCGTCCGACCGCGACTGGGATCTCGACATGCTGTCGGGTCATGATGCGGACGGCCGACCTCGAAGCGACACCGACAAGGGAGCCTTCATCCGCGACATCGCGGACTTCGACCCTGGGTTCTTCGGGATCTCGCCGCGCGAGGCGCTGGCGATGGATCCGCAGCAGCGGCTGCTGCTGGAGGTGTCGTGGGAGGCTGTCGAGCGGGCCGGGATCGACGCCGCCCGGCTGCGCGGCAGCCGTACCGGGGTCTTCGTCGGGATGAGCGGTCAGGACTACTCCTACCTGATGGTGAGCTCGCTGGCCGACCTCGAGGGCAACGTCGGGACCGGCATGGGCGCGGGCGCGGCCTCCGGCCGGCTTTCGTACACGCTGGGCCTGGAGGGCCCGGCGGTGACGGTGGACACCGCCTGCTCGTCATCCCTGGTGGCGTTGCACCTGGCGACGCAGGCGCTGCGCAGCGGTGACTGCTCGCTGGCGCTGGCGGGCGGGGTGACCGTGATGACCACCCCTGGCGCGTTCGTGGAGTTCACCCGGCAGGGTGGGCTGGCGCCTGACGGCCGGTGCAAGGCGTTCGCTGACGCGGCGGACGGCACGGGGTGGGCCGAGGGCGTGGGCGTGCTGGTCCTGGAGCGGTTGTCGGACGCTCAGCGCAACGGCCATCAGGTACTCGCGGTGCTGCGCGGGTCGGCGGTGAACCAGGACGGTGCGTCGAACGGCTTCACCGCGCCGAATGGTCCGTCGCAGCAGCGGGTGATTCGCCAGGCGCTGGGCAGTGCCGGGCTGAACCCCGCCGATGTGGACGTGGTCGAGGGGCACGGTACGGGGACGACGCTGGGTGATCCGATCGAGGCGCAGGCGTTGCTGGCGACGTACGGTCAGGATCGGCCGGAGGATCGGCCGTTGTTGCTGGGGTCGATCAAGTCGAACATCGGTCATACGCAGGCGGCTGCCGGTGTGGCGGGTGTGATCAAGATGGTCATGGCGATGCGGCATGGGGTGTTGCCCAGGACGTTGCATGTGGATGCGCCGTCGTCGCATGTGGACTGGTCGGCCGGTGCTGTGGAGCTGCTGACCGAGGCCAGGGCCTGGCCTCGGGTGGAGCGGCCGTGGCGGGCGGGGGTGTCGTCGTTCGGCCTCACCGGCACCAACGCCCACGTGATCATTGAGCAGGCGCCGAACAACCGGCGAATCGCGGCGAGAGCGGAGGACCGGGACCCGGCGGCGACCACGGGCGTGCCCCCGATGCTGGTGTCGGGTCGTACGGCGGAGGCGCTGCGGGCGCAGGCCGAGCGGCTGGCGTCGTACCTGGATGCCGAGCCTGATCTGGATCTGGCCGACATGGCCTTCTCTCTTGTCACGACGCGATCGGTCTTCGAGCACCGGGCGGCGGTGCTGGCCGGTGCCCGCGAGGATGTCGTGGCCGGGCTGCGGGCCGTGGCCGAGGGCCGGTCGGGTGCGGGCGTCCTGCTGGGACAGAGCGGGCGGCGGGACAAGATCGCATTCCTGTTCACCGGTCAGGGCAGCCAGCGGGTGGGGATGGGCCGGGAGCTGTATGAGCGCTTCCCGGTGTTCGCCGAGGCGTTGGACGCGGTGATCGCCGAGCTGGATCCGTTGCTGGACGGGTCGTTGCGTGAGGTGCTGTTCGCCGAGCCGGGCACGCCCGAGGCGGGGTTGCTGGATCGGACGGGGTGGGCGCAGCCGACGTTGTTCGCGCTTGAGGTGGCGTTGTTCCGGCTGGTGTCCTCGTGGGGTGTCAAGCCGGATGTGCTGGCGGGGCATTCGATCGGGGAGATCGCGGCGGCGCATGTGGCCGGGGTGCTGTCGCTTGCCGACGCGTGTGTGCTGGTGGCGGGCCGGGCGCGGCTGATGCAGGCGTTGCCGCCGGGCGGGGCGATGGTGGCGGTGCAGGCCGCCGAGGAGGAGGTCGCCGCGCTGCTGGCCGGGCGTGAGGATGAGGTGTCGATCGCGGCGGTGAACGGCCCGGCCTCGGTGGTGATCTCCGGGGTGGAGGAGCCGGTGCTCGGGATCGTCGCGGTGCTGGAGGAGCGGGGGGTGCGGACCAAGCGGTTGCGGGTGTCGCACGCGTTCCATTCGCCGTTGATGGAGCCGATGCTGAAAGAGTTCGGGGAACTGGCCCGGACGCTCACCTTCAACGCGCCGCAGGTTCCGGTGGTGTCGAACCTGACCGGCCAGGTGGCCACGGCCGAGCAGTTGTGCTCGCCGGACTACTGGGTGGAGCAGGTCCGCGGCGCGGTCCGCTTCGCCGACGGCATCCGGGCGCTGCACGGTCAGGGCGTGCGGGCGTATCTGGAGCTCGGCCCCGACGGGGTGCTGACCGCCATGGCTCAGGACACCCTTGCCGCCGAGGATCAGCCCGTCGCGGACCTGGTGACGGGGTCTGACGCGGTGATGGTGCCGGTGCTGCGCAGGGACCGTGACGAGCAGGCGGCGGTCATGTCGGCGCTGGCCCAGTTGCATGTGTGTGGGGTGGTGGTGGACTGGGAGCCGGTGCTTGCGGGCGGGCACCAGGTGGAGTTGCCGACGTATGCGTTCCAGCGTCAGCGTTTCTGGCCTGATGGTGCGGGTTCGCGGGTGGGGAATGTGGCGGCTGCCGGGTTGGCGGCTACGGGCCATCCGTTGCTGGGGGCCGCGGTCGGGCTGGCCGGCTCCGATGGGGTGCTGCTGACCGGGCGGTTGTCGCTGTGGTCGCATCCGTGGCTGGCCGATTACCTGGTGATGGGTTCGGTGGTGGTTCCGGGCAGCGTGTTCGTGGAGCTGGCGGTACGGGCGGGTGACCAGGCCGGCTGTGATGTGGTCGAGGAGCTGACCTTGACCGCGCCGCTGGTGCTGGGCGAGCGGGATGCGGTCGCGGTGCAGGTGTGGGTGGGGGCGGCGGACGGATCGGGCCGTCGTGGTGTGAGCATCTATGCCCGGTCGGCGGAGGCCGCCGATGAGGAGCCGTGGGTCGAGCACGCCACCGGTGTGCTGACGGCCGGAGGCAGCGCCGCCGCGCCGTTCGAGACGGTGGTGTGGCCGCCGCAGGGGGCGTCCGTCATTGAGCTGGACGGGTTGTACGACCAGTTCGCCGCGGGCGGGTTCCATTACGGGCCGGTGTTCCAGGGCTTGAAGGCGGCCTGGCGTGGCGAGGCCGGTGAGGTGTTCGCCGAGGTCGTTCTGCCTGAGCAGGCGGCGTCGAGCGCGGGTTCGTTCGGGTTGCATCCGGCGCTGTTGGATGCGGCGTTGCACGCGGTGCCGTTCGCCGGGCTGGACGATGCCGAGGGCGGCCGGTTGCCGTTCTCCTGGGGTGGAGTCTGTCTGCACGCCGGTGGTGCGTCGGTGCTGCGGGTGCGGTTGGCCAGGACCGATGCTGATGCGGTCTCGGTGACGGCGGTGGACGCGGCTGGGGAACCGGTGCTGTCGGCGCGGTCGCTGGTGCTGCGGCCGGTCGCGGCCGAGCAGTTCGCCGCCACGGGACGCGGCCGAGGGGTGGAGCGGGACGCGCTGTTCGGCTTGGAGTGGACGTCGCTGACGGATCTCCCGACCGCCGATCCGCTCCCGGTGGCGGTGCTCGGCCTGGACACGTTGGGTGTCGCCGGGGCGCTGCGGGCGGCTGGGGATTCGGCGCCGGTTCATGCGGATCTGCTGTCGCTGGCGGAGGCGGGTCCGGTGCCGGGTGTGGTGCTGGCGGAAGCGGTCTCTGGCCGAGCCGGCGGGGTCGTGGCGTCGGTGCACGAGTTGACCTCGGATGTTCTGGGCCTGTTGCAGGGGTGGCTGGCCGATGACCGGTTCGCCGATTCGCGTCTGGTGTTGGTGACCCGGTGCGGGGTTGTGGCCGGTGTCAATGAGGACGATGAAGCGGCGCCGGACCCGGTTGTGGCGGCGGCGCGAGGGCTGGTGCGCAGTGCTCAGTCGGAGAATCCGGGCCGGCTCGTGCTGGTCGACGTGGATGATCGGGAGTCTTCGCTCGCGACCTTGTCTGACGTGCTGTCTGCGGTTCTGGCCTCAGGCGAGCCGCAGGTGGCGGTGCGCGGGGGTGAGGTGTGGGTGCCGCGCCTGGCACGGGTGGCGCCCGGCTCGGACCTTGGCGATGTCCTCGCCGATGACAGTGTCCGCTCGTGGGATCCCGAGGGGACGGTGTTGATCACCGGTGGTACCGGTGGTCTGGGTGGGTTGTTCGCGCGGCATGTGGTGGCCGAGCGTGGGGTGCGGCGTCTGCTGTTGACCAGTCGGCGGGGTCTGGAGGCTCCGGGTGCGGTGGAGTTGCGGGCGGAGTTGATCGCGCATGGGGTCGAGGTCGAGATCGTCGCGTGTGATGTGGCCGATCGGGGCCAGGTGGCGGCGTTGCTGGCCGGGGTGGATGCCGGGCATCCGCTGACCGCGGTGATCCACACCGCCGGTGTGCTGGACG
Organism: Streptosporangium sp. NPDC002544; assembly: GCF_040295965.1. Taxonomy (NCBI): domain Bacteria; kingdom Bacillati; phylum Actinomycetota; class Actinomycetes; order Streptosporangiales; family Streptosporangiaceae; genus Streptosporangium; species Streptosporangium sp. NPDC002544. The sequence continues at coordinate 57,477 of NZ_JBEOWJ010000045.1, forward strand.
ATGGGACGATTCCGTCGCTGTCGGCGGAGCGGTTGGGGACGGTGTTGCGGCCGAAGGTGGATGCGGCCTGGTATCTGCACGAGCTGACCCGGGGTCTGGATCTGGCGGCGTTCGTGGTGTTCTCGTCGGTGGCGGGGACGTTCGGTGGGGCGGGTCAGGGTAACTACGCGGCGGCGAACGCGTTCCTGGACGCGTTGGCGGAGTATCGGCGGGCGCGGGGGTTGGCTGCGCTGTCGCTGGCGTGGGGGCCGTGGGCGCAGGGTGCGGGGATGACCGGGGCGCTGGGCGAGGTCGATCTGCGGCGGATGGCGCGGGCGGGGGTGGTGCCGTTGTCGCCTGAGCAGGGGTTGGGGTTGTTCGAGGCGGCGGGTGTGGTGGGCGCAGCGGTGGTTGTGGCGGCGCGGTTTGAGGTGGCGGCGGTGCGCACGCAGGGTGAGGTGCCTCATCTGTTGCGCGGGTTGGTGCGTGGGGTTCGCCGGTCGGCGGTGTCGGTGTCGGGGGTGGGTGATGGGTTGTTGGTGGGGCGGTTGGCCGGTCTGGGTGAGGCTGATCGGGTACGGCTTGTGGTGGAGTTGGTGCGGGCACAGGTCGCGGTGGTGTTGGGGCATGCTTCGCCGCAGCTGGTGGAGGTGCGGCGGGAGTTCCGGGAGTTGGGGTTCGATTCGCTGACCGCGGTGGAGTTGCGTAACCGGTTGAACGTGGCGACGGGGTTGAGGTTGCCGGCGACGTTGGTGTTCGATTATCCGACTCCGGTGGTGCTGGCGGAGTTCCTGCTGGGTGAGTTGCTCGGCGAGAAGGCCGACGTGATCATCCCCACGTCCGTCGTGCCTGCGGTGGACGATCCGATCGTGATCGTGGGCATGGCGTGCCGCTATCCGGGCGGGGTGGCCTCTGCGGAGGACCTGTGGCGGTTGGTGGCCGAGGGCGGTGACGGGATCTCGGAATTCCCGACCAGGCGGGGCTGGGACCTGGGGGCGCTGTACAACCCGGACGCCGAACATCGCGGGACCAGCTATGTGTGTGAGGGTGGTTTCCTGCACGAGGCGGGGGAGTTCGATCCGGGGTTCTTCGGGATCTCGCCGCGTGAGGCGCTGGCGATGGATCCGCAGCAGCGGTTGCTGCTGGAGACGTCGTGGGAGGCGATCGAGCGGGCGGGGATGGACCCGGTCTCGCTGCGTGGCAGTCGTACCGGTGTGTTCGCCGGGGTGTCGTATCACGACTACGCGTCAAGCGTGGAGTTCCCGCCGGATGTGATGAGTTTCTTCGGTACCGGTAATGCCGGGAGTGTGTTGTCGGGTCGGGTCTCGTACGCGCTGGGCCTGGAGGGTCCGGCGATGACGGTGGACACGGCGTGTTCGTCGTCGCTGGTGGCGATGCATCTGGGGGCGCAGGCGCTGCGCTCGGGTGAGTGTTCGCTGGCGCTGGCCGGTGGTGTGACGGTGATGGCGTCGCCGGGTGCGTTCATCGATTTCAGTCAGCAGGGTGGGCTGGCTCCTGATGGGCGGTGCAAGGCGTTCGCCGAGGCGGCGGACGGCACGAGCTGGGCCGAGGGTATCGGGGTGGTGGTGCTGGAGCGGTTGTCGGACGCGCGGCGCAACGGCCATCAGGTGCTCGCGGTGGTGCGGGGTTCGGCGGTGAACCAGGATGGTGCGTCGAACGGGTTGACCGCGCCGAATGGTCCGTCGCAGCAGCGGGTGATCCGTCAGGCGCTGGCCGGTGCCGGGCTGAACCCCGCCGATGTGGATGTGGTGGAGGCGCACGGTACGGGGACGACGCTGGGTGATCCGATCGAGGCGCAGGCGTTGCTGGCGACGTACGGTCAGGATCGGCCGGAGGATCGGCCGTTGTTGCTGGGGTCGATCAAGTCGAACATCGGTCATACGCAGGCGGCCGCGGGTGTGGCGGGTGTGATCAAGATGGTCATGGCGATGCGGCATGGGGTGTTGCCCAGGACGTTGCATGTGGATGCGCCGTCGTCGCATGTGGACTGGTCGGCTGGTGCGGTGGAGCTGCTGACCGAATCTCGGTCGTGGCCTCGGGTGGAGCGGCCGTGGCGGGCGGGGGTGTCGTCGTTCGGGATCAGCGGCACCAACGCCCACGTGATCATCGAACAAGGACCGGAAACGCCGGAACCCGAAGAGGCTTCGCAGGGCCAGGCACCTGCTGCGACTGCGGGTGTGGTGCCGGTGCTGGTGTCGGGCCGGTCGGTGGAGGCGTTGCGGGCGCAGGCCGAGCGGTTGGTGTCGTTCCTGGAGGGCGAGCCTGGGCTGGGGCTGATCGACACGGCGTTCTCGCTGGCGACGACGCGGTCGGCGTTCGAGCATCGGGCGGTGGTGCTGGCCGGGGACCGTGATGGGGTGCTGGCCGGGCTGGGTGCGCTGGCCGAGGACCGTCCGGGTGCCGGTGTGGTGCGCGGGACGGCGGAGCCGGAGCCGCAGCTGGCGGTGTTGTTCACCGGTCAGGGCAGTCAGCGGGTGGGGATGGGCCGGGAGCTGTATGAGCGGTTCCCGGTGTTCGCGCAGGCGTTGGACGCGGTGCTGGAGCAGTTGGACGGGGAGTTGGCCGGGCGGCCGGGCGGCGAGTCGGCCAAGCGGGCGGGCTGTTCGGTGCGGGAGGTGCTGTTCGCCGAGCCGGGTTCGGCTGAGGCGGGGTTGCTGGATCAGACGGGGTGGGCGCAGCCGGCGCTGTTCGCGGTGGAGACGGCGCTGTTCCGGCTGGTCTCCTCGTGGGGGCTACGGCCGGATGTGCTGGCGGGCCATTCGATCGGGGAGATCACCGCTGCCCATGTGGCCGGGGTGTTGTCCCTGAAGGATGCGTGTGTGCTGGTGGCGGCGCGGGGTCGGTTGATGCAGGCGTTGCCGTCGGGTGGGGCGATGGTGGCGGTGCAGGCCGCCGAGGAGGAGGTCGCCGCGCTGCTGGTGGGGCGTGAGGGTGAGGTGTCGGTTGCGGCGGTGAACGGTCCGGCCTCGGTGGTGATCTCCGGGGTGGAGGAGGCGGTGCTGGAGGTGGCCGCCGCCCTGGAAGGTCAGGGGGTGCGGACCAAGCGGTTGCGGGTGTCGCACGCGTTCCATTCGCCGTTGATGGAGCCGATGCTGGAGGACTTCCGTGCTCTGGCGGGCGGGTTGACCTACAGCGCGCCGCGTATTCCGGTGGTGTCGAACGTGACCGGCCAGGTGGCCACGGCGGAGCAGTTGTGCTCGCCGGATTACTGGGTGGAGCAGGTGCGTGGCGCGGTTCGGTTCGCCGACGGGGTGCGCGCGCTGCACGGCCAGGGGGTACGGGCGTATCTGGAGCTGGGCCCCGACGGGGTGCTGACCGCCATGGCCGCCGACACCCTCACCGCGCTCGCCGACTCGGACTCGCGGGGTTCGGACGCTCGTTCAGTTGGGACGGATGCGTACGTGGATCCAGCCGCGGTGCTGGTGCCGGTGCTGCGCAGGGACCGTGACGAGCAGGCGGCGGTCATGGCGGCGCTGGCCGAGCTGCATGTGCACGGGGTAGCGCTCGACTGGCGTGCGGTGTTGCCGGGTGGGCGGCGGGTGGAACTGCCGACCTACGCCTTCCAGCACCACTGGTACTGGCCCCAGGGCGTCGGTGACCGCGCGGGGAACGTGGCGGCGGCGGGTCTGGCGGCTGCGGGGCATCCGCTGCTGGGTGCGGCGGTGGGGCTGGCCGGTTCCGATGGGGTGTTGCTGACCGGCCGGTTGTCGCTGCGGTCGCATCCGTGGCTGGCCGATTACGCGGTGATGGGTTCGGTGGTGGTGCCGGGCACGGCGTTCCTGGAGTTGGCGATCCGGGCGGGTGATCAGGTCGGTTTTGATGTGGTGGAGGAGCTGACGCTGGATGCGCCGTTGGTGCTGGGTGAGCGGGACGCGGTGGCGGTGCAGGTGTGGGTGGCCGCCGCCGCGGAGTCGGGTCGTCGTGGTGTGAGCATCTACGCGCGGCCGGCGGAGGCGGCTGAGGATGAGCCGTGGGTGGAGCACGCCACCGGTGTGCTGACGGCCGGAGGCCGCGCCGCTGCGCCGTTCGAGACGGTGGTGTGGCCGCCGCGTGGGGTGTCGGCGATCGAGCTGGATGGGTTGTACGAGCGGCTGGCCTGGGACGGGCTGAGTTATGGGCCGGTGTTCCAGGGGTTGCGGGCTGCTTGGCGGGGTGAGGGTGGTGAGGTGTTCGCGGAGATCGCACTGCCTGGGCAGGTGGAGTCGAGCGCGGGTTCGTTCGGGTTGCATCCGGCGCTGTTGGATGCGGCGTTGCACGCGGTGCCGTTCGTCGGGCTGGATGATTCCGAGGGGGGGTGGTTGCCGTTCTCTTGGAGCGGAGTGTGCCTGCACGCTAGTGGCGCCTCGCTGCTGCGAGTGCGGCTGGCCAAGACGGGCGACGATTCGGTTTCGGTGAGCGCGGTGGACGCCACCGGGGAGCCGGTGCTGTCGGCACGTTCACTGGTGCTGCGGCCGGTCTCCGCCGATCAGCTCGCGGTCGCCTCCGGCGGCCGAGGGACGGGGCGGGACCCGCTGTTCGAGGTGGAGTGGTCGCCGCTGACGGAGCTTTCGACGGCCGATGCGGTGCCGGTGGCGGTGCTCGGTCTCGACCTCCTAGGGGTCGCCGCCGCCTGGGAGACGGTCGGTCAACCGGCTCAGGTTCACGCGGATCTGTCGGTCCTGGCAGATCCGGTACCCAGCGTGATAATGGCCGAGGCGATCTCGGACCCGGCGTGCGGAGTGGTGGAGTCGGCGCATGAGCTGGCCGCCCGGGTGCTGGATCTGGTGCAGCGATGGCTGGCCGACGACCGGTTCGTCGACTCCCGTTTGGTGATTCTCACCAGTGGTGCGATTGAGGCGCGGGAAGAGGACGCGGTCACTGATCTGCCGGCGGCCGGGGTGTGGGGTCTGGTGCGCAGTGCGCAGTTGGAGAACCCGGGCCGGTTCGTGCTGATGGACGTGGACGGGCGGGAGTCTTCGCTGTCGGCGCTGCCGGAGATGTTGGCCTGGGTGCTGGCGTCGGGTGAGCCGCAGGCGGTGGTGCGCGGCGGTGAGGTACTGGTGCCGCGTCTGGCGGGCTCCAAGGTTGCCGACACGGCGGGCCGGGTCTGGGATCCGGAGGGGACGGTGTTGATCACTGGTGGTACCGGTGGTCTGGGTGGGTTGTTCGCGCGGCATGTGGTGGCCGAGCGTGGGGTGCGGCGTCTGCTGCTGACCAGCCGCCGGGGTCTGGAGGCTCCGGGTGCGGTGGAGTTGCAGGCGGAGTTGATCGCGCATGGGGTCGAGGTCGAGATCGTCGCGTGTGATGTGGCCGATCGGGACCAGGTGGCGGCGTTGCTGGCCGGGGTGGATGCCGAGCACCCGCTGACCGCGGTGATCCACACCGCCGGTGTGCTGGATGACGGGACGATTCCGTCGTTGACGGCGGAGCGGTTGGGGACGGTGTTGCGGCCGAAGGTGGATGCGGCCTGGTATCTGCACGAGCTGACCCGGGATCTGGATCTGGCGGCGTTCGTGGTGTTCTCGTCGGTGGCGGGGACGTTCGGTGGGGCGGGTCAGGGTAACTACGCGGCGGCGAACGCGTTCCTGGACGCGTTGGCGAAGGTGCGGCGGGCTGAGGGGCTGGCGGGGTTGTCGCTGGCGTGGGGTGCCTGGGCGCAGGACGCCGGGATGACGGGCACGCTGAGCCAGGCGGATATGCGGCGGATGGCGCGGGCGGGGATGATGCCGTTGTCGCCTGAGCAGGGTTTGGCGTTGTTCGAGGCCGCTGTTGCGGTGGGTCGTGCGGCGGTTGTGGCGGCGCGGTTTGACGTGTCGGCGGTGCGGGCGCAGGGGTGGGTGCCTCATCTGTTGCGCGGGTTGGTGCGTGGGGTTCGCCGGTCGGCGGCGTCGGTGCCGGTGGCGGGGGATGGGGCGTTGGTTCGGCGGTTGGCCGGTCTGGGGCAGGCCGATCGGGTGCGGTTGGTGGTTGAGCTGGTTCGGGGTGAGGTGGCCACGGTGCTGGGGCATGCTTCGCCGCAGCTGGTGGAGGTGCGGCGGGAGTTCCGGGAGTTGGGGTTCGATTCGCTGACCGCGGTGGAGTTGCGTAACCGGTTGAACGTGGCGACGGGGTTGAGGTTGCCGGCGACGTTGGTGTTCGACTATCCGACTCCGGTGGTGCTGGCGGAGTTCCTGCTGGGTGAGTTGCTCGGCGAGAAGGCCGACGTGATCATCCCCACGTCCGTCGTGCCTGCGGCGGACGACCCGATCGTGATCGTGGGCATGGCGTGCCGCTATCCGGGCGGGGTGAGTTCCGCTGAGGATCTGTGGCGACTGGTGGCCGAGGGCGGGGACGGGATCGGCGAGTTCCCGACATCCCGCGGTTGGGATCTCGACGGGTTGTACAGCCCGGATCGGGAGAATCGCGGGACCAGCTATGTGTGTGAGGGTGGGTTCCTGCACGAGGCGGGGGAGTTCGATCCGGGGTTCTTCGGGATCTCGCCGCGTGAGGCGCTGGCGATGGATCCGCAGCAGCGGTTGCTGCTGGAGACGTCGTGGGAGGCGATCGAGCGGGCGGGGATGGACCCGGTTTCGCTGCGTGGCAGTCGTACCGGTGTGTTCGCCGGGGTGTCGTATCACGACTACGCGTCTAGCGTGGAGTTCCCGCCGGATGTGATGAGTTTCTTCGGTACCGGTAATGCCGGGAGTGTGTTGTCGGGTCGGGTCTCGTACGCGCTGGGCCTGGAGGGTCCGGCGATGACGGTGGACACGGCGTGTTCGTCGTCGCTGGTGGCGATGCATCTGGGGGCGCAGGCGCTGCGCTCGGGTGAGTGTTCGCTGGCGCTGGCCGGTGGTGTGACGGTGATGGCGTCGCCGGGTGCGTTCATCGATTTCAGTCAGCAGGGTGGGCTGGCTCCTGATGGGCGGTGCAAGGCGTTCGCCGAGGCGGCCGATGGTACGAGCTGGGCCGAGGGTATCGGGGTGGTGGTGCTGGAGCGGTTGTCGGACGCGCGCCGCAACGGCCATCAGGTGCTCGCGGTGCTGCGCGGGTCGGCGGTCAACCAGGACGGTGCGTCCAACGGGTTGACCGCGCCGAATGGTCCGTCGCAGCAGCGGGTGATCCGTCAGGCGCTGGGCAGTGCCGGGCTGAACCCCGCCGATGTGGATGTGGTGGAGGCGCACGGCACCGGCACGACGCTGGGTGACCCGATCGAGGCGCAGGCCCTGCTGGCGACCTACGGCCAGGACCGGGACGCCGACCGGCCGTTGTTGCTGGGGTCGATCAAGTCGAACATCGGTCATACGCAGGCGGCCGCGGGTGTGGCGGGTGTGATCAAGGTGGTCATGGCGATGCGGCATGGGGTGTTGCCCAGGACGTTGCATGTGGATGCGCCGTCCTCGCATGTGGACTGGTCGGCCGGTGCGGTGGAGCTGCTGACCGAGGCCAGGGCCTGGCCTCGGGTGGAGCGGCCGTGGCGGGCGGGGGTGTCGTCGTTCGGGATCAGCGGCACCAACGCCCACGTGATCATCGAACAAGCGGTGGAATCTCCGGAAGCCGCGGACGAGGACGCTCCGCAGGACCACGCACCGGTTGCCGGTGTGGTGCCGGTGCTGGTGTCGGGCCGTACGGCGGGGGCGTTGCGGGCGCAGGCCGAGCGGTTGGTGTCGTTCCTGGAGGGCGAGTCCGGGCTGGGGCTGATCGACACGGCGTTCTCGCTGGCGACGACGCGGTCGGCGTTCGAGCATCGGGCGGTGGTGCTGGCCGGCGATCGTGATGGGGTGCTGGCCGGGCTGGGTGCGCTGGCCGAGGACCGTGCGGGTGCCGGTGTGGTCGAGGGGATGGCCGGGCCGGAGCCGCGGCTGGCGGTGTTGTTCACCGGTCAGGGCAGCCAGCGGGTGGGGATGGGCCGGGAGCTGTATGAGCGGTTCCCGGTGTTCGCCGAGGCGTTGGACGCGGTGATCGCCGAGCTGGGTCCGTTGCTGGACGGGTCGTTGCGTGAGGTGCTGTTCGCCGAGCCGGGCACGCCCGAGGTGGAGGCGCTGGATCGGACGGGGTGGGCGCAGCCGGCGTTGTTCGCGCTTGAGGTGGCGTTGTTCCGTCTGGTGTCTTCGTGGGGTGTCAAGCCGGATGTGCTGGCGGGGCATTCGATCGGGGAGTTGGCGGCGGCGCATGTGGCCGGGGTGTTGTCCCTGAAGGATGCGTGTGTGCTGGTGGCGGCGCGGGCGCGGTTGATGCAGGCGTTGCCGTCGGGTGGGGCGATGGTGTCGGTGCAGGTCGCTGAGGAGGAGGTCGCCGCGCTGCTGGCCGGGCGTGAGGGTGAGGTGTCGGTCGCGGCGGTGAACGGTCCGGCCTCGGTGGTGATCGCCGGGGTGGAGGAGGCGGTGCTGGAGGTGGCCGCCGCCCTGGAAGGTCAGGGGGTGCGGACCAAGCGGTTGCGGGTGTCGCATGCGTTCCATTCGCCGTTGATGGAGCCGATGCTGGAGGACTTCCGCGTGGTAGCTCGGACGTTGACCTACAACGCGCCGCGCGTTGTGATCGTGTCCACGGTGACCGGCCAGGTGGCCACTGCGGAGCGGTTGTGCTCGCCGGATTACTGGGTGGAGCAGGTGCGTGGCGCGGTCCGGTTCGCCGACGGGGTGCGCGCGCTGCACGGCCAGGGGGTACGGGCGTATCTGGAGCTGGGCCCCGACGGGGTGCTGACCGCCATGGCCGCCGACACCCTCACCGCGCTCGCCGACTCGGACTCGCGAGGTTCGGACGCTCGTTCAGTTGAGACGGATGCGTACGTGGATCCAGCCGCGGTGCTGGTGCCGGTGCTGCGCAGGGACCGTGACGAGCAGGCGGCGGTCATGGCGGCGCTGGCCGAGCTGCATGTGCACGGGGTAGCGCTCGACTGGCGTGCGGTGTTGCCGGGTGGGCGGCGGGTGGAACTGCCGACCTACGCCTTCCAGCGTCAGCCGTTCTGGCCGGTCGGCAAGCGGATCGGGGATGCCCGCACTCTGGGCTTGGCCGCGGCGGAGCATCCGCTGCTGAGCGCTTCCGTTGACTTGGCCGACTCCGACGCTGTGCTGCTGACCGGCCGGTTGTCCGTGCGGTCGCATCCGTGGCTGGCCGATCACGTCGTGGGCGGGATGGTGGTGTTCCCCGGCACCGGGTTTCTGGAGCTGGCGATCCGGGCCGGTGACCAGGTCGGCTGCGACCTGGTCGAGGAGCTGACGCTGGCCGCGCCGCTGGTGCTGGGTGAGGATGACGCTGTCGCGGTGCAGGTGTCGGTGGGCGCCCGGGACGAGTCAGGCAGGCACCTGCTCGGCATCTACGCCCGCCCGGCCGAGACTGAGGATCACACACCGTGGATGCGGCACGCCACCGGCATGCTGATGACCACCGACCCTGTCGCCGAGGCCGGTGGCCCGGTCGCCGGGTTCGACGCCACGGTGTGGCCGCCGCGGGGCGCGACCGCGATCGAGCTGGACGGGCTGTACGACCGGCTTGCCGAGGGCGGGCTCGGCTACGGGCCGGTGTTCCAGGGCCTGAAAGCGGCCTGGCGGGGCGGGGGTGGCGAGGTGTTCGCCGAGGTCGCTCTGCCGGAGCAGGTCGCTGACGCCGGTTTGTTCAATATGCATCCAGCGTTGCTCGACTCCGCGCTGCACTCGGTGCCGTTCGCCGGGCTGGAATCGGCGGGAGGCGGCAGGTTGCCGTTCTCCTGGAGCGCTGTGAGCCTGCAGGCCGGGGGCGCGTCGGCGTTGCGCGTGCGGCTGGCCAGGAGCGGCGCCGATTCGGTGTCGCTGACCGCAGTGGACGCCGCCGGGGCGCCGGTGCTGTCGGCGCGCTCCTTGGTACTGCGTCCGGTCTCGGCCGACCAGCTTGCGACGGCTTCCCACGACCGTGGGGTGGAGCGGGACTCGCTGTTCCAGCTGGATTGGATCGCCGTGCCGATGACGGTCTCCCCGGTGGACGCCGTGATCGGGTTGGAGGTGGCCGAGCTCACCGGCGACCTCGATTCGCTGGAGCTGCAATTCGGCAGGGTGCCTGACCTGGTGACCGTCGAAATCGATGTCTCTGACTCCACGGATGTGGTGGAGTCGGCGCACGCGCTGACCACACGCGTTCTTGGCCTGCTGCAGCAGTGGCTGGCCGATGAGCGGTTCAGCGACTCGCGCCTGGTGTTCGTTACCCGGGGCGCGGTCGCGACCGGTGCCGGCGAGGCCGTGTCGAACCCGGCTGCGGCCACCGTGTGGGGACTGGTCCGTAGTGCCGAGGCGGAGAATCCGGGCCGCTTCCTGCTGGCCGATGTGGAGGAGCAGGAGACCGCCTTGTCGGCGCTGCCCGTCCTGCTGGCCTGCGGTGAACAACAGGTGGCGGTGCGCGATTACGAAGCGCGGGTTCCCCGCCTCGCCCGGCTGTCACCGGATGAGCACGGTGCCCGGGTCTGGAACCCTGAGGGCACGGTGTTGATCACCGGTGGGACCGGCGGCCTGGGCGCGCAGCTGGCCCGGCATCTGGTGGCCGAGCATGAGGTACGGCACCTGCTGCTGGTGAGCCGCCGGGGTCCGGACGCTCCCGGTGCGGTGGAACTGCGGGCGGATCTGGTCGCGCAGGGCGCGCAGGTGAGCATCGTCGCGTGTGACGTGGCCGACCGGGACGCGGTCGCGGCGCTGCCGGCGCAGGTGGATGCCGAGCACCCGCTGACCGCGGTGATTCACACCGCCGGTGTGCTGGACGACGGGACGATCTCGTCGCTGACGCCGGAGCGGTTGGAGACGGTGTTGCGGCCGAAGGCGGACGCCGCCTGGCATCTGCACGAGCTCACCCGTGACGAGGATCTGGCCGAGTTCATTGTGTTCTCGTCGGTGGCGGGGACGTTCGGCGGGGCAGGGCAGGGCAACTACGCGGCGGCCAACGCGTTCCTGGATGCGCTGGTCCAGCACCGGAGGGCCGCGGGATTGCCGGCGGTGTCGCTGGCATGGGGTCCGTGGTCGCAGGACGTCGGGATGACCAGCCGGTTGTCGCAAGTGGACGTTCAGCGGTGGAACATGAGCGGCCTGCTGCCGATCTCGCCCGCACAGGGCATGGCGTTGTTCGACGCGGCCGTGGCGTCCGGTGAATCGGCGGTGGCTGCGGTCCGGTTGAACATGCCGGCACTGCGGGCGCATGAGGTGCTGCCGCCGATGCTGAGCGGGCTGGTCCCCGCCGTACGCCGCTCGAAGGCCGCTGCCCCGCAGGTGCGGAGCAAACTGCCGCAGCGGCTTGCTCCCCTGGGTGCCGCGGAACGCCTTGAGGTCCTGCTGGATGTGGTGCGGATCGAGATGGCGCTGGTACTGGGGCACGCCACGCCGGACGCGGTGGAGGTGCGGCGGGAGTTCCGCGAGCTGGGCTTCGACAGTCTCACCGCGGTCGAGTTGCGCAATCGGCTGAACACCGCGACGGGTCTGCGTCTGTCGGCCACGCTGGTGTTCGACTACCCGACCCCCACCGTGCTGGCCAAACATCTGCTCGACGAGCTGATGGGTACGGAGGCGGAGGTCCTGGACACGGCGCCGCAGGTGCTGCCGCCGACGGCCGATGACCCGATCGTGATCGTGGGTATGGCGTGCCGCTATCCGGGCGGGGTGAGTTCCGCCGAGGATCTGTGGCGGCTGGTGGCCGAAGGCGGGGACGGGATCTCGCCGTTCCCGACGACCCGCGGTTGGGATCTCGACGGGTTGTACAACCCGGATCGGGAGCGCCAGGGGACCAGCTATGTGCGTGAGGGTGGCTTCCTGCACGAGGCCGGGGAGTTCGACCCCGGGTTCTTCGGCATCTCGCCGCGTGAGGCGCTGGCGATGGATCCGCAGCAGCGGTTGCTGCTGGAAACGTCGTGGGAGGCGATCGAGCGGACCGGGATCGACCCGGTCTCGCTGCGCGGCAGTCGTACCGGCGTGTTCGCCGGAGTGATGCACCATGACTACACATCGGCTCGTCTGGAGTTCCCTCCGGACGTGATGAGCTTCATGGGGACCGGCACCGCCGGAAGTGTGCTGTCCGGCCGGATCTCCTACCTGTTCGGGCTGGAGGGCCCGGCGGTGACCGTGGACACCGCGTGCTCGTCGTCGCTGGTGGCGATGCATCTGGCCGCGCAGGCGCTGCGGGGTGGTGACTGCTCGCTGGCGCTGGCCGGTGGTGTGACCGTGATGGCCACCCCGGGAGCGTTCATCGACTTCAGCGCCCAGGGCGGGCTGGCCGGCGACGGCCGGTGCAAGTCCTATTCCGACGCGGCCGACGGGGTGAGCTGGTCCGAGGGTGTGGGCGTGCTGGTGCTGGAGCGGCTGTCGGACGCGCGCCGCAACGGTCACCAGGTGCTGGCGGTGGTGCGGGGTTCGGCGATCAACCAGGACGGCGCGTCGAACGGGCTGACCGCGCCGAACGGCCCGTCTCAGCAGCGGATGATCCGCCGGGCGCTGGCCGGCGCCGGGTTGTCCCCGGCCGAAGTGGACGTGGTGGAGGGTCACGGTACCGGCACGACGCTGGGTGACCCGATCGAGGCGCAGGCGTTGCTGGCGACGTACGGTCAGGACCGGCCAGAGGGCAGGCCGTTGCTGCTGGGCTCGGTGAAGTCGAACATCGGTCACACCCAGGCGGCCGCCGGTGTGGCGGGTGTGATCAAGATGGTCATGGCGATGCGGCACGGGGTGCTGCCCAGGACGCTGCACGTGGACGAGCCGTCGTCGCATGTGGACTGGTCCATGGGCGCGGTGGAGTTGCTGACCGAGCCGGTGGAGTGGCCGGAGACCGGTCGTCCGCGCCGGGCGGGTGTGTCGTCGTTCGGGATCAGCGGCACCAACGCGCACGTGATCATCGAGCAGAGCCCAGTGGAGCAGGACGCGGAAACTCCGGATGTGGCAGCCGAGGGCCCGGTGCCGGTAGCGGATCAGGACGTGCCGGTGCTGGTGTCGGGGCGGACCGATCAGGCATTGCGGGCGCAGGCTGAGCGCCTGGCGTCGTACCTGGACGGCGAGCTTGGTCTGAGGCTCAGCGATGCGGCGTTCTCGCTGGCCACCACGCGGTCGGCGTTCGAGCATCGAGCGGTGGTGGTCGCCGGGGATCGTGATGGTCTGCTGGCCGGCCTGCGGGCCGTGGCCGAAGACCGCCCGGGTGCGGGCGTGGTGCGCGGGCTGGCCGAGGCGAAGCCGCGGCTGGCGGTGCTGTTCACCGGTCAGGGCAGTCAGCGGGCGGGGATGGGCCGGGAGCTGTATGCGCGGTTCCCGGTGTTCGCGACGGCGTTGGACGAGGTGATCGCCGAGCTGGACCCGCTGCTCGACGGGTCGTTGCGGGAGGTGCTGTTCGCCGAGCCGGGGTCGGTTGAGGCGGGGTCGCTGGATCAGACGGGGTGGGCGCAGCCGTCGTTGTTCGCGGTGGAGACGGCGCTGTTCCGGCTGGTGTCCTCGTGGGGTGTCAAGCCGGGTGTGCTGGCGGGGCATTCGATCGGGGAGATCACCGCTGCCCATGTGGCCGGGGTGCTGTCCCTGAAGGACGCGTGTGTGCTGGTGGCGGGTCGGGCGCGGTTGATGCAGGCGCTCCCCGCGGGTGGGGCGATGGTCGCGGTGCAGGCCTCGGAAGAGGAGGTCGCCGAGCTGCTGGCCGGGCGTGAGAAGGAGGTGTCGGTCGCGGCGGTGAACGGCCCGGCCTCGGTGGTGATCGCCGGGGTCGAGGAGCCGGTGCTGGAGGTCGCCGCCGTGCTGGACGGGCGTGGGGTCAGGACGAAGCGGTTGCGGGTGTCGCACGCGTTCCACTCGCCGCTGATGGATCCGATGCTGGAGGACTTCCGCGCCCTGGCCCGGACGCTCACCTACAGCCCGCCGGAAATTCCGGTGGTCTCGAACGTGACCGGGGAGTCGGCCACGGCCGAGCAGCTGTGCTCACCGGACTACTGGGTGGACCAGGTCCGCCAGGCCGTACGGTTCGCCGACGGCGTCCGCACGCTGCACCGCCAGGGCGTACGAGCCTATCTGGAGCTGGGCCCCGACGGCGTGTTGACCGCGATGGCCGCCGACACGCTCGCGGCCGAGTCTGATGCGGACGCGCAGGAGTCGGACGCTGTGCTGGTGCCGGTGCTGCGTAAGGGCCGCGACGAGCGGATCGCGTCCATGACGGCGCTTGCCGAGCTGCACGTGCACGGGGTGGCAGTGGATTGGCAGGCCGTCCTCTCCGGCGCCCGCCGGGTCGACCTGCCGACGTATGCCTTCCAGCATCAGCGGTTCTGGCCCAAGGGTCCGGCATCTCGCGTGGGCAACGTGGCCGCGGCCGGGCTGGCGACAGCCGGCCACCCGCTGCTGGGTGCCGCCGTGGGCCTGGCCGACTCGGACGGTGTGCTGCTGACCGGGCGGTTGTCGGTGCGGTCGCATCCGTGGCTGGCCGATCACGTCGTGTCCGGAACAGTGATCTTCCCGGGTACCGGGTTCCTGGAGCTGGCGGTGCGGGCGGGTGACCAGGTCGGCTGCGAGGTGGTCGAGGAGCTGACCCTGACCGCGCCGCTGGTGCTGGGCGAGAGTGAGGCCGTCGCGGTGCAGGTGTGGGTGGGCGCCGCACAGGAGACAGGCCACCGTAGCGTGAACATCTACGCCCGGTCGGCCGAGGCCGCAAACGACGTGCCGTGGGTACGGCACGCCACCGGCACCTTCGCGACAGGCACCCTCACCATCGGTTCTGCGGACGCCGCGCCGTTCGACGCGGCGATGTGGCCCCCGGCCGGCGCGACCGCTATCGGGCTGGACGGGTTGTACGAGGAACTGGCCGTGGGCGGGTTCGAATACGGCCTGGTCTTCCAGAATCTGCGCGCCGCCTGGTACGGCGCCGACGGTGAGGTGTTCGCCGAGGTCGCGCTGCCCGAGCAGGTCGGTGACGCCGGTTCGTTCGGGCTGCATCCGGCGTTGCTGGACGCGGCGCTGCACGCGATGCCATTCGTCGGGCTGGAGCCGGTGGAGGGTGGCCGGTTGCCGTTCTCCTGGGGTCAGGTGAGCCTGCGCGCGGGTGGTGCGTCGGTGCTGCGGGTGCGCCTGGCCAGGACGGGTGACGATTCCGTGTCGCTGATCGCGGTGGACGCCGCCGGCGAGCCGGTGCTGTCGGCGCGTTCGCTGGTGCTGCGGCCGATCGCGACCGACCAGCTCGCCGTCGGCGGCGGTCGTGGCGCGGCGCGGGATGGGCTGTTCCGGCTGGATTGGAGCCCGCTTTCCGAGGTTTCCGTGGCTGATCCGGCGCCGGTGACGGTGGTCGGTTTCGCCGGGTTCGAGCCGGATGC
Organism: Streptosporangium sp. NPDC002544; assembly: GCF_040295965.1. Lineage (NCBI taxonomy): Bacteria > Bacillati > Actinomycetota > Actinomycetes > Streptosporangiales > Streptosporangiaceae > Streptosporangium > Streptosporangium sp. NPDC002544. The sequence goes on from NZ_JBEOWJ010000045.1 coordinate 72,709, forward strand.
CTTGGGTCTCGCGGCGGTGTGGGAGTCGGTCGGACAGTCGGTGACGGTTCACCGGGATCTGTCGGTGTTGGGCGAGGTGGGGCCGGTGCCGGAGGTGGTGCTGGCCGAGGTCGCGGCCGGGTCGGCCGGGGATGCGGTGGTCTCGGCGCGTGCGATGGCGGCTGGGGTGCTGGGTCTGTTGCAGGGGTGGCTGGCCGATGAGCGGTGTGCTGGTTCGCGGTTGGTGATCGTCACTCGTGGTGCGGTGGCCGCCGTTGAGGGTGAGCCGGTGGCGGATCTGGGTGCGGCCGGGGTGTGGGGGTTGGTGCGTAGCGCGCAGTCGGAGAACCCGGGCCGGTTCGTGCTGGTCGACGTGGACGGGCAGAAGTCCTCGCTGTCGGCATTGCCGGGGATCCTGGCCGACCTGCCGGCTTCCGGTGAGCCGCAGGTGGCGGTGCGTGAGGGTGGGGTGCGGGTGCCGCGGTTGGCGTCGCTGGTGTCGGGGGCGGGTCTGTTGCCGCCGGCCGGTGAGGTGGCGTGGCGGCTGGGCAGCCGGGCCAAGGGCAGTCTGGACGCGTTGGAGTTGCTTCCGTTCCCGCAGGCGACTGAGCCGTTGGAGGCGGGGCAGGTGCGGGTGGCGGTGCGTGCGGCGGGGGTGAACTTCCGGGACCTGCTGGACGGGTTGAACGCGCTGGGCTGGTTCCAGGACAGGGTCGGCCTGATGGGTGGTGAGGTCGCCGGGGTGGTGCTGGAGGTCGGCCCGGAGGTGGAGGGCCTGCGTGCGGGGGATCGGGTGGTCGGTCTGGCCGAGGGCTCGTTCGGCCCGGTGACGGTCACTCACGCCCGAGTCCTGGCCAGGATCCCTGACGGGATCTCGTTCGAGCAGGCGGCGACGATTCCGGTGGTGTTCCTGACGGCCTGCTACGGGTTGATGGACCTGGCCGGGTTGCGGGAGGGCGAGCGGCTGCTGGTGCACGCGGGCACCGGTGGTGTGGGCATGGCCGCGATCCAGCTGGCGCAGCGGCTGGGGGTGGAGGTGTTCGCCACGGCGAGCCCGGCCAAGTGGGAGGTGCTGCGTTCGCTGGGCATCCCGGATGATCACATCGCCTCCTCGCGCACCCTGGAGTTCGAGGAGCGGTTCCGTGAGGTGTGCGGTGATCGGGGTATCGATGTGGTGCTGAACTCGCTGACCGGGGAGTTCATCGACGCCTCGGCACGACTGCTGCGCCCGGGCGGCCGGTTCATCGAGATGGGCAAGCTCGACATCCGCGAGCAGGACCGCTTCCCGGGGCTGGAGTATCACTGGTTCGACGTATTGGACGCCGAGCCTGAGCGGCTGCGGCAGATCCTGGCCGAGCTGATGGAGCTGTTCGCCGCCGGTGAGCTGGAGCCGTTGCCGGTGACGGCGTGGGATGTGCGCCGGGGCCGGGAGGCGTTCCGGTTCATGAGCCAGGCCAGGCACACCGGCAAGATCGTGCTGACCATGCCCCGGCGGTGGAACTCGGAGGGCACGGTGTTGATCACCGGTGGGACCGGTGGTCTGGGTGCGTTGTTCGCGCGGCATCTGGTGGCCGAGCGGGGTGTGCGGCATCTGCTGCTGACCAGCCGCCGAGGCCTGGACGCCCCCGGCGCCGTGGAACTGCAGGCCGAGCTGATCGCGCACGGGGTCGAGGTCACGGTCGCCGCCTGTGATGTGGCGGATCGGGATCAGGTGGCGGCCCTGCTGGCCGGGGTGGACACCGGGCATCCGCTGACGGCGGTGATTCATACCGCGGGTGTGCTGGATGACGGGACGATCGCCTCGCTGACGCCGGAGCGGCTGGAGTCGGTGTTGCGGCCGAAGGTGGACGCGGCCTGGCATCTGCATGAGCTGACCCAGGAGATGGATCTGGCTGGGTTCGTGGTGTTCTCCTCGCTGGCCGGGGTGATGGGCGGCGGTGGTCAGGGCAACTACGCGGCGGCCAATGCCTGGCTGGACGCGTTGATGGCACGGCGCCGGGCGCTGGGGTTGCCGGGACTGTCGCTGGCCTGGGGACTGTGGGCGCAGGCCACCGGGATGACCGGGGACATGTCACAGGCCGATGTGCAGCGGATGACCGCCGCCGGGCTGCCGCCGATCACCACCGAGCAGGGACTGGCGCTGTTCGACGCCGCCATCGGATCGGACTCACCGCTCGTGATCCCGGTCCAGCTGAATCCGCCCACAGTGCCACAAGAGCAGGTGCCGCCGTTGTTCCGCGGTCTGGTGCGCGGCACCCGCCGTACGGCCGCCGCGCTGTCGGCAGCCGGAGGTGGCGGCGCGGGCGAGGCGCTGTCCCGGCAGCTGGCCGGCCTGGCCCACCCCAAGCGGATCCGAATGCTGTCCGACCTCATTCGCGCCCAGGCCGCCGCCGTCCTCGGACACCCCGACTCCGCGGCGGTGGAAGTACGGCGCGAGTTCCGCGAGCTGGGCTTCGACTCGCTGACCGCGATCGAGCTGCGCAACCGGCTCAACGCCGCCACCGGGCTGCGCCTGCCGGCCACCCTCATCTTCGACTACCCCACCCCCGTTGTCCTCGCCGAGCACCTCCTCGCGGAAATCGCTCCCGGGGAACCCGTAGCCGCGAAGCCGTCGTTGCTGGCCGACCTCGACCGATTCGAGGCCGCACTTTCCGAGGACGCGCTCGATGAGATCACTCGGAACGGTATCGCGACACGGCTCCGGCAGCTGCTGGGGAAGGTGAGCGAGAGCGGCCCAGGAACTAGTGAAATCGCTGTCGTAGACATGCTCGAATCAGCGAGTGCCGAAGACATCCTCGGCATCATCGAAAGCGAACTGGGCTACCTGAAAGATCTGTGATCCCGGCTCGCCTCGGAACACTTCGGAGGGCCGCCCCGATGTCGGAAGACCGGAAGCTCGTTGAATACCTCAAGTCGGTCGCCGCTGATCTGCGTGAGACCCGTCGGCGACTCCAAGAGGTTGAGTCGGGCAGGCACGATCCGATTGCGATTGTGTCGATGGCGTGCCGCTTTCCGGGTGATGTCAACTCTCCTGAAGACTTGTGGCGTCTGGTGGCCGAGGGCGGTGATGGGATCGGGGAGTTCCCGACGTCGCGTGGCTGGGATCTCGGGGTGGTGTACAACCCGGACCGGGAGCGCCGGGGCACCAGCTATGTGCGTGAGGGTGGTTTCCTGCACGAGGCCGGGGAGTTCGACCCCGGGTTCTTCGGGATCTCGCCGCGTGAGGCGTTGGCGATGGATCCGCAGCAGCGGTTGCTGCTTGAGGTGTCGTGGGAGGCGATCGAGCGGGCCGGGATCGACCCGGTCTCGCTGCGTGGCAGCCACACGGGCGTGTTCGCCGGCGTCATTTACCACGACTACGGGCCGAGTGCCGAGTTCCCGCTGGAAGTGAGGAGCTTCGTCAGCACCGGGACCGCCGGAAGCATCGCCACCGGGCGTATCGCCTACGCGCTGGGCTTGGAGGGCCCTGCGGTCACGGTGGACACCGCCTGTTCGTCCTCTCTGGTGGCGTTGCATCTGGCGGCGCAGGCGCTGCGCTCGGGCGAGTGCGGTCTGGCCCTCGCGGGAGGCGTGACCGTGATGGCCACGCCCGGAATGTTCATCGACTTCAGCGCCCAGGGCGGGCTCGCGACCGACGGACGATGCAAGGCGTTCGCCGACGCGGCGGACGGTACGAACTGGTCCGAAGGCATAGGCATGTTGGTGCTGGAGCGGTTGTCGGACGCCCGCCGCAATGGCCACCAGATCCTGGCCGTCCTGCGCGGCTCGGCGGTGAACCAGGACGGTGCGTCCAACGGGTTGACCGCGCCGAACGGCCCGTCGCAGCAGCGGGTGATCCGCCAGGCCTTGGCCGGTGCGGGCCTGACCCCCGCGAACGTGGACGTGGTCGAGGCGCACGGCACGGGGACGACGCTGGGTGACCCGATCGAGGCGCAGGCCCTGCTGGCCACGTACGGTCAGGATCGGCCGGAGGATCGGCCGCTGCTGCTCGGATCGGTGAAGTCGAACATCGGTCACACCCAGGCGGCCGCGGGTGTCGCGGGTGTGATCAAGATGGTCATGGCGATGCGGCACGGGGTGCTGCCCAAGACGCTGCACGTGGACGAACCGTCCTCGCACGTGGACTGGTCGGCTGGTGCTGTGGAACTGCTGACCGAGACCAGGCCCTGGCCTCAGGTGGATCGGCCGTGGCGGGCCGGGGTGTCGTCGTTCGGTTTCAGCGGCACCAACGCGCACGTCATCATCGAACAAGGCCCGGGAGCTCCTGACGCCGGGTCGGAGGCGGATGATCCGGCACCGGCGGATGTGGCCGCGGGTGTGGTGCCGGTGCTGGTGTCGGGCCGTACGGCAGGAGCGTTGCGGGCGCAGGCCGGGCGGCTGGTGTCGTTCCTGGACGGTGAGTCTGATCTGGGGCTGGCCGATGCCGCGTTCTCGCTGGCCACGACGCGGTCGGCGTTCGAGCATCGGGCGGTGGTGCTGGCCGGCGATCGTGATGGGGTGCTGGCCGGCCTGGGTGCGCTGGCGGACGACCGGCCTGTCGCGGGTGTGGTGCGCGGGGTGGCGGGGGCGGAGCCGGAGCTCGCGGTGTTGTTCACCGGTCAGGGGAGTCAGCGGGCGGGGATGGGCCGGGAGCTGTATGACCGGTTCCCGGTGTTCGCCGAGGCGTTGGACGCGGTGATCGCGGAGCTGGATCCGCTGCTCGGCGGGTCGCTGCGGGAGGTGCTGTTCGCCGAGCCGGGGTCGGCCGAGGCGGGGTTGCTGGATCGGACGGGGTGGGCGCAGCCGGCGTTGTTCGCGGTGGAGACGGCGTTGTTCCGGTTGGTCTCCTCGTGGGGAGTGCGGCCGGATGTGCTGGCGGGCCATTCGATCGGGGAGATCACCGCTGCCCATGTGGCCGGGGTGCTGTCGCTGGCCGATGCGTGTGCGTTGGTGGCGGGTCGGGCGCGGTTGATGCAGGCGCTCCCCGCCGGTGGGGCGATGGTCGCGGTGCAGACCACCGAGGAGGAGGTCGCCGAGCTGCTGGCCGGGCGTGAGAAGGAGGTGTCGATCGCGGCGGTGAACGGCCCGGCCTCGATGGT
>NZ_JBEOWJ010000046.1:0-48715 GCF_040295965.1 Streptosporangium sp. NPDC002544
CCAACCAGCTCGTCCCCCAGCTCGAAGAACTCACCGCCAAACACCGCTGACGCCCGACCAGGAGACACCACCACCATGCGCATCCTGTTCACCACATATCCAGAACGGACGCACTTCCTGCTGCTGGCCCCGCTGGCCTGGGCGCTGCGCACGGCCGGCCACGAGGTGCGCGTCGCGGTCCAGCCCAAGTTCGCCGACGTCGTCACCCAGGCCGGCCTGACCGCCGTGCCCATCGGCACCGACCGCGACCTGTGGCAGTACCTCGGCCGCCTCAAGGAGATGGCCCACGCCAAGAAGGAGTGGACGGAGGAGTGGACCGGCAGCAAGGAGGTGGGCTGGCCCACCCCGTACGCGGCGGCGGAGTGGGAGCCCGAGGACGTCGACTGGGACTACCTCCGCAACGGCTACGAGCTGCAGATCGGCCAGTGGCACAAGCAGAGCAACGTCCCCATGATCAGCAGCCTGGTGGAGTTCGCCCAGAGCTGGCAGCCCGACCTGGTCGTCTGGGAACCCACTACCTACGCCGGCGCGATCGCCGCCAAGGCCTGCGGTGCCGCGCACGCCCGCCTGCTCATCGGCGCGGACGTCTACGGCATCACCCGCGACCACTTCCTGCGGCTCACTGCCGAACGCCCGGAGGACGACCGCGCCGACCCGATGGCCGACTGGCTCGGCTCCTACGCCCGCAAGTACGGGTTCGACTTCACCGAGGAGCTCATCACCGGCCAGTTCACCATCGACATGCTGCCGCCCTCGCTGCGGATGCGGGCGAACCTGAACTACCTCCCGCTGCGGTACACCCCCTACGGCGGCCCGGCGGTCGTGCCGAAGTGGCTGTCCACCCCGCCCGAGCGGACCAGGGTCGCCATCACCATGGGTCTAACCGTCACCGACCGCGCCGTCGGCTACCCGGTCGACGTGCAGGACCTCTTCGACGCCCTGGGTGATCTCGACATCGAGATCGTCGCCACCATCGTGGAGGAGGAGCAGAAGAAGCTCGCCAGGATCCCGGACAACATCCGCCCGGTGCCCTACGTGCCGCTCCAGGCGCTGCTCGCCTCCTGCTCCGCCGTCATCCACCACGCCGGGGTGGGCACTCTCGCCACCACGGCCCTGCAGGGGCTGCCCCAGCTGTCGCTGCCGTGGGACGTCGACCAGCCCGCGCTGGCCGAACGTCTGGCCGCGCAGGGCGCCGGCCTGGCCGTGCACGCCGCCAAGGCGACGGGCGAGGCCGTCCGCGAGAACCTGCTGCGGCTGTTGAACGAGCCGTCCTTCGTGCAGGGCGCCGCCAGGTTGCGCGAGGAGTTCCTCGCCATGCCGACGCCCAACGAGCTCGTCCCCCGGCTGGAGGAGCTCGTCGCCGAACACCGCGGCGACGGGTGAGACCGATGCGCGTCCTGTTCACCACCTACCCGGAGAAGACGCACTTCCTGGCCATGGCCCCGCTGGCCTGGGCACTGCGCACCGCCGGCCACGAGGTGGTCTTCGCCGCCCAGCCCGTCTTCACGGACGTGATCACCCAGGCGGGCCTGACCGCGGTGCCGGTCGGCGGGGAGCGGCACCTGTGGCAGCTCATGAGCCGGCACATGCACTGGCTCCCGGCGGGGGTCGGCGGACTGCCGGTCCCCTACGACGCGGCCGAGTGGCATCCGGGCGACGTGACCTGGAGCTACCTGAAGGACGGATACGAGCTCCAGGTCAGCCGCTGGCACAAGATGAGCAACGTCCCGATCGTCGCGGACCTGGTGGAGTTCGCCCGGTCCTGGCGGCCCGACCTGGTCATCTGGGAACCCACCACCTACGCCGGCGCGATCGCCGCCGAGGCCTGCGGCGCCGCCCATGCCCGCCTGCTGTTCAGCGTGGACAGCCTCGCCGTGACCCGCGCCCACCACCTGCGGCTCATGGAACGGCAGCCCGCCGGGGACCGGACCGACCCGCTCGCCGACTGGCTCGGCGGCTACGCCCGCAAGTACGGCTTCGAGTTCTCCGAAGAGCTCGTCACCGGCCAGTTCACGATCAGCCTCCTGCCGCGCTCGCTGCGGTTGGAGGCCGACCTGCGGTATGTGCCGATGCGATACGTGCCCTACAGCGGCGCGGCGGTCGTCCCTTCGTGGCTGCGGGAGCCTCCGGGGCGCCCCAGGGTCGCGCTGACGATGGGGCTCAGCACCGCCGACCACGGGGCGGGGTACGTGGTCGACCTGCCGGACGTGCTGGACGCGCTGGCCGACATGGACATCGAGCTTGTCGCGACCGTCTCCGAGGCCGCGCGGGACAGGCTCACCTCGATCCCGGACAACGCCCGGCTCGTGCCGTTCGTACCGCTGGCCCCTCTGGCGGCCACCTGTTCGGCGGTGATCCACCACGCCGGTTTCGGCACCCTCGCCACCACCGCGCTGCACGCGGTCCCGCACCTGGTCATCCCGTGGGACGGCGACGGCCCGGCGCTGGGGCGCCGGATCGCGGCGCAGGGGGCCGGGCTTGCCCTGCACACCATGCAGGCCACCGGTGTGACCATCCGGGACCGCCTGCTGCGGCTGCTGAACGAACCCAGGTTCCGGCACGGGGCCGCCCTGCTGCGTGAGGAGATGCTGGCCATGCCGACGCCGAACGAGATGGTCGACGATCTTGAGGAACTGGTCGCGGCGCACCGGCGCACGCCGCTCCAGATGTCCGCGGCCGGGCGGGGGTGAAGACCATGCGCGTACTGTTCGTCGCCAATCCCGAGAAGGCGCACCTGCTGGCCATGGTCCCGCTGGCCTGGGCACTGCGCACCGCCGGCCACGAGGTCCGCGTCGCCAGCCAGCCCGCCTTCGCGGAAACGATCACCCAGGCCGGACTCACCGCCGTGCCCGTCGGCCGGGACGCCGACCTGTGGCAGCTGCTGGCCCGCGACCACCGGATCCCGGACTGGACCTGGGAACCCGCGTACGGCCTGCCCACGCCGTACGACGTCGTGGACGCCCCCGACCGGGGCACCTGGCCGCATCTGGCCGACGGGTACGCGGAGATCCTGCACTCCTGGCACCGGCCCGGTTCCCTGCCGATGATCGCCGGGCTGGTGGAGTTCGCCCGGTCCTGGCGGCCCGACCTGGTCATCTGGGAGCCGCTCGCCTATGCGGGACCGATCGCGGCCAAGGCGTGCGGCGCCGCCCACGCCCGCCTGCCCTGGAGCCTGGACGTCTTCGGCGTCGCCCGCGAGAGGTTCCTGCGGCTCATGGAACGGCAGCCGCCCGGCGACCGTCACGACGCGCTCGCCGACTGGCTCGGCTCCTACGCCCGCAAGTACGACTTCGCCTTCAGCGAGGACATGACCACCGGGCACTTCACCATCGACCAGCTCCCCGCCTCGCTCGGCGTCCGGGCCGACCTGCCGTACGTGCCGATGCGGTTCGTTCCCTACGGGGGGCCGGCCACGGTGCCGAAGTGGCTGTGGACCCCACCTGCCCGCCCCCGCGTCGCCCTGACGATGGGGCTCAGCCTGACCGACCACAAGGCGGGTTACGCGGTCAGCGTGCAGGACGTCCTCGACGCCCTCGCCGGCCTCGACGTCGAACTCGTCGCCACGGTCCCCGAGAGTGAGCGGCACAGGCTCAACCGCATCCCGGACAACGCGCGGCTCGTGCCGTACGCGCCCCTGCACGCCCTCGCGCCCACCTGCTCGGCGATCATCAGCCACGCGGGGTTCGGTACCTTCCTCACCACAGCCCTCCACGGGGTTCCGCAACTGGCCCTGCCGTGGGACTTCGACGGACCGGCGTTCGCCCGGATGGCCGAGGCCCAGGGCGCCACGCTGGTGATCCGCGCTGACCAGGCGACCGGCCCGGCCATCCGGGAGAGCGTGCTGCGGCTGCTGGACGAGCCCGCCCCGCGCGACCGGGCGCGTGACCTGCGCGACGAGATGCACGCCATGCCCACCCCCAACCAGCTCGTCCCCCACCTGGAAGAGCTCACCGCCAAACACCGCACCACAAGCCGCTGACAGCGCAGGACAGAGGAGACGACAGAAGCGATGCGGGTCCTATTCGCCGTCAATCCCGGCAACAGCACCTTTCACCCGCTGGTGCCGCTGGCCTGGGCACTGCGCACCGCCGGCCACGAGGTCCGCGTCGCCAGCCAGCCCGCCTTCGCCGAGACGATCACCCAGGCCGGGCTCACCGCCGTGCCGGTCGGCCGCGACCTCGACATCATCCGGCTCTTCCAGATCTACGGGCTGACCGCCGAGCAGCTCGAAGCGGCACGGGTCGGCCTGCCGTCGCCGTACGACGTCGCGGCGGATCCGGCGAACGCCACCTGGCGCCGCATGCTGGACGGCTACGTCGACACCGTGGGGGGATACAACGCGGAGAACGTGCCGATGATCGCCGGGCTGGTCGACTTCGCCCGCCGCTGGCAGCCCGACCTGATCATCTGGGAGCCCTTCACCTATGCGGGACCGATCGCGGCCAAGGCGTGCGGCGCCGCCCACGCCCGCCTGCTGTGGAGCGTCGACGTCTTCGGCATCGCCCGCGAGCACTTTCTCCGTCTCAAGACCGAGCAGCCGGCTCACGAGCGCGCCGACCCCCTCGCCGACTGGCTCGGCTCCTACGCCCGCAAGTACGGCTTCGCGTTCGACGAGGACATGACCACCGGGCACTTCACCATCGACCAGCTCCCCGCCTCACTGACCGCGCAGGCCGACCTGCCGTACGTGCCGATGCGATACGTCCCCTACGGCGGACCCGCCGTCGTGCCGAAGTGGCTGTCGGTCCCGCCCGAGCGTCCCCGCGTCGCCCTCACCCTCGGCCTCACCGCCACCGAGCTGTTCGACGGGTACGCCCTGGACACCCAGGACGTCCTCGACTCCCTGGGCGACCTGGACGTCGAGGTCGTGGCCACCATCGCCGAGAGCGAGCAGGAGAAGCTCACCCGCGTTCCCCGCAACGCCCGGCTGGTGCCGTACGTCCCCCTGCACGCCCTCGCGCCGACGTGTGACGTGGTCGTCAACCACGCCGGGCCGGGCACCGCGCTCACCACGGCCCTGCACGCGATCCCGCAGCTCGCCCTCGGATACCACTTCGACGAGCCGATCCTCGCGCGCAGGCTCGCCGCCCGCGGCGGCGCGCTGGAGATCCCCTACGAGCGGGCAACGGGCCGGGACATCCGCGAGGCCGTCCTGCGGCTGCTGGCGGAACCCTCCTTCCGCGAGGGCGCCCGCGACCTGCGCGACGAGATGCACGCCACGCCCACCCCCAACCAGCTCGTCCCCCACCTGGAAGAGCTCACCGCCAAGCACCGCACCGCGCCCCGGTGAGGTGTGGCAGGCCGAAACCGCCGCGAACCATCGGTAGCAGGAAAGCCGATCCGATTCATCCGGGCTTCGACACAGCTCGGAGAGCACCGTCCACACATTTCTCGAACGGTTCCCGAACCGTCACGAAAACCGGAGGAAACCCATGACGATGACAGCGTCCGACCTCTATCTCGACCTCATGAAGCGAATCGTCTGCAACACGGTCTACCAGGACCCGGACCTGGACGTCTCCAACGTCGACATCGTCGAGGTCTCCGACGGGGAGAAGACCGAGCTGAAAATGGCGGGGGCCGAACTCGTCGAGTTCAGCGCCGAGGGACGCGGCGAGGGACGCGACTGGCCGCGCGACGCGCACACCATGATCGGCATGAAGCGTCTCAACAACCTGCAGGAATGCGCCGAGCGCGCGCTGGCCGACGGTGTGCCCGGCGACTTCATGGAGACGGGGGTGTGGCGAGGCGGCGCGTGCATCTTCATGCGGGCCGTGCTGGCCGCGCACGGCGTGACGGACCGGCGGGTCTGGGTCGCCGACTCCTTCGAGGGGATCCCCGAGCCGGACGAGCGCTACCCGGACGACAAGCCGTTGTGGGGCATCCACCTGTTCGAACCGCTCGCGATCTCCCTGGAGCAGGTGCAGGAGAACTTCCGCAGGTACGGCCTGCTCGACGAACAGGTCGAGTTCGTCAAGGGCCGGTTCGCCGACACCCTGCCCACCGCGCCCGTCGAGCGCCTGTCGGTCCTGCGCCTGGACGGCGACCTGTACGAGTCGACGATGGACGCGCTGGTGAACCTCTATCCCAAGCTGTCGCCGGGCGGATTCCTCATCGTCGACGACTACCACGCACTGGAGGCCTGCGCCAAGGCCGTCCACGACTACCGGAACGAGCACGCCATCACCGAGCCGATCATCGACATCGACTGGTGCGGCGTCTACTGGCGCAAGGAGGCCTGAGCCGGGCACCGGCCGCGAGGCCGGTGCCCGCTTCTCACCGCGGGGGAACCACATCCACGAAAGGAGGACGATGCCCGGGGAACAGTACTTCGACGGCACGGCGACCGTGAGGGTCGCCGGTGACGATCTCACATTTTCCTGGTCCACCGAGGGTCTGCCGATCCCGCCCGACCTGATGACGCGAGCCGTTTCCGGAATCCTAGGCAGCGGGGGGGCGCCGCATCCGGGCTCGACCGTGGACCGGATACTCGACATCGTCGTCGGTTCACGGCACACGCGCTTCGACCCCAGACCCGACGCGGACGGGCGCCGGATCCTGCGGGAACGCATCGAACGGGCGGTGTCGCGGAACGAGCCGGTCCCCTTCTCGACGATGTGGGGATGCATCAAGCACTACGTCGGCGACGAGGACCAGGGAATCGACATCGCCGAGGTCTTCACCACGTTGCGCCTGACCCAGCTCGTGGCCGACATCGCCGAGGTGTACGAGCCCGGAGCCCGGATCAGCTTGATCATCGAAGACTTCGGGGTGTGGTACGAGGACGCCTACGGGCGTCCTCCCGCCGTGCAGAAATCGATCACCAAGGGTTCTCTCCGGTACGCGGAAGAGCTGGTCGGCCTGCTCGACACGGTCGCCGGGAAGACCGTTCGGCCCTACCTGTTCCACGAGACGGTCGAGGTCGACTACCGCGAGTGCATCGCCCAGGCCGAGCACAACCGCGACCTGTTGCACGCCTACTGGACGGCGGGCGAGGACTGCCGGATCCAGTTCGACGAGCTGTGCGCGGCGGGATGGCGCGGGCCGATCGGAGCCGAGACACGGCGGCACTACCTCACCCGGCTTGAGAAGCTCTACCCGGCGGAGAGCGAGGAGGAGCGGATCGACAGGGTGGTCCGCTACCTGGCGATGGTCCTGCTCTACGAGCAGACCGGAGCGTTGCGCAAGATGGACCCACACGCCATCCGCCTCTCCTTCTACCAGCCCGCTCCCGGCATCGCGCAGGGCAGGGCACTCGGCAGGGTCCACCTGCGCGGCCTGCCGCGGAGGTGGTGCTCGGCCGCCATGCCGCCCTGGACCGCCAAGGGATGCTGGACCGTGGAGGCCGACGGCACCGTGCGGCCGCGGATCGAGAGCTTTCTCGCGCTGCGCAGCACCGGCGCGACGTACCACCGGGGTTCCCTCGGCGTGACGCGCGCCGGCCGCACGGTCGGCCTGCGGATGGACGTGGTGCTGCGGGACGGCCGGCCGGCGCGGGCCTTGGCGCTGAAGCAGTACGGGTGACGGTCGCCCGCGGAGGAACCGAAAGCGGGACACCGCGGGCGACCGTCATTCTCGGAGGAACACGAAAGCGGGGCACCGGCCGGTGCCCCGCTTTCGTGGGAAGGGTTCCTTTCCGCCCCGTCGGCCGTCAGGACGTCGCGGTGTCGTCCGCTTTGCGGGCCACGACGAGGACGGTGCCGTTGTACTGCGGTTCCTCCGCCGACTCCAGCCAGTCCTCGTCGGTCCCCTTGCTGAAGATCTTCGCGAGGTCCGGCGGCAGGTCGCCGTGCTTGCGCGCGTACTCGCGTGTCGCCAGGTAGATCTGACCGAACGAGTACTTCGTGTGCTCGGTGATGTCGGTGATCTCGTCGACGGCCAGGCCGGCCTGCCGCGCGAAGTCCGGGTAGTGCTCGGCCCGCGCCATGGGGACCATGCGCCAGTCCGCCAGCGTCTCGGCCAGTGCGTACTCCTCGGCCTCGTCCATCTTCTCCGGCCCGCGCCGGATGTAGTCCGTGAGGACCACCCGGCCGCCCGGGCGCAGGACGCGGGCGATCTCGCGCAGGGCCCATACCCGGTCGGGAAGGTGCACGAACGACTCCAGCGCCAGAACGGCGTCGAAGGAACCCGGCTCGAACGGCAGGTCCAGGGCGTCGCCGTGCCGGAACCGCACCCGGTCCGCCATGCCTTCCGCCTCTGCCGTGGCGCTCGCCAGCTCGACGTCGCCGGTGCTGATCGAGACGCCGACCACCTCCGCGCCGGTGGCGCGCGCCACCTGCACGGCCGGCGCCCCCGACCCGCAGCCGAGATCCAGGATCCTGTCATCCGGTCCTGCGCCGAGCTTGCTGATCATGATGTCGGTCAGCCGGGCGCCGGCCTGGTCCAGCCCGCTGTCGTCTTCGGGCCCCGCCCAGTAACCGACGTGCATCTGACCCCGATAGATCTCCGCCAGGGCGCCACCGTTCCTGTCGTAGAACTCGGCGACCTGCTCCGTCGTCGGGCACTCGAAGGTGGACCGCGTGGTGGCCGCGATGAAGCCACGCGCGCTGCGCCGTAGCTGTTCGATGCTCATCGGCTCGTCCCCTCCCTCGTCATTCGGCGGCGAGCGCCGCGGCGGCGTGCCGGTCGAGCAGGTCGCGGGCGTCCCGCACCTCCTTCGCCATCGGCCGGTCGGCGTCCAGCGGCGGGGAGATCTCGGCCAGCTCCGCCCAGATCCCGTCGGCCTGGGGCTCCTCGCCGACCATCACGGCGAGCTGGGCCACGCCCAGGGCCAGCGAGCCGATGGCCAGCCAGCCCAGCTCCAGGCCGTCGGCGACCGCGTTCGCCCCGTTGAGCGCCATCGGGACGTGGTCCTGGTTCCAGCCGTTGGTCGGCAGCGTGGTCAGCGAGGCCGGGTAGACGACCTGCCTGATTCGGGAGACGAACGACGTCGCGCTGATGTGCACGCCCGCCAGCCCGCAGCCCCGGCCTGCCCTCGGCGTGAGCATGGGCGGCAGGTCTCCGTTGGTGGCCGGGCTGAGCAGCAGGCCGAGCTGCCGCTCGGCCAGGTAGGCGGCCATGTGCAGGGAGAGCCCGATCTGGTCGGAGGCGAGGCCGACCGGCATGGCGTGGAAGTTGCCGCCGTGCAGGATCTGGCCCTCGTAGGCGATCGGGTTGTCCTGGCAACCGCTCGCCTCCCTGGCCAGCACGTCACCCGCCGAGGTGAGCTGGTCGAGCACCGCGCCGAGCACCTGCGGCGCGCACCGCAGGCTGTACGGCTCCTGCAGCGGCCGCCGCTCGTCCCGGACCAGGCCCGCGGGCAGTTCCCGCCTGATCCACCTGGCCGCGGTGAGCTGCCCGAGCTGGCCGCGGGCGAACGCGTGGCCGTCGTCGTAGTGCTCGCTGTTGGCCCGCAGCAGGGTGGCCAGCCGGCCGGTCAGCATGGCCGCCGCCCGGACCAGCCGCACCGCCGACTGGTGGTTGAGGATGGACACCGCCAGGCTCGCGCCGGTGCCGTTGACGAAGGCGAGCGCCTCCCTGACCGGCCACTCGAACGGCTCGGCGCCCAGCGCCGCGAGCGCCTCCCTGGCGGGCCGCGTCTCCCAGCCGCCGTCGGCGCCGCGCATCCACGCCTCGCCGAATCCGGTGAAGGTCAGTGCCGCGTGTGCCAGCGGCTGCAGGTCCCCGCTCGCGCTGACCGTGCCGTCCCGCGGGATCACCGGCGTGAAACCGGCGTTCCACAGGTCGGCCAGGGTCTGCCAGAACTCCGGTGAGACCGCCGAGAACCCCCGGCGCATGCTGTTGAGACGCAGCCAGAAGATGAGCCGGGACACCTCCGGGCTCAGCGGCCTGCCCTGGCCGGTGCCCAGGTGCGAGATCAGCGAGCTGCCCTGCTCCATCTCCGACTCCGCGGCGTACGTGACGAGCGGGCCGAATCCCTGGGTGAGGCCGTAGATGGGCTGGTCGGCGGCCAGGTGCTTGGCGACGGTCGCCGCGCTGGCCTCCATCCTGGCGATGTCGGCGTCGTCGCACGGATCGACCCGGCCCTCCCAGGAGGCGCTCCTGGCGATCTCCGCCAGGTACGCCGCACCGGTCGTCTCGCTGCTCGTCATCTCGGCGGTCAGTGTCACTTTGCTACCTCTGCTTCAGTTGCCTCAGTGGTGGGTGATGTCTGGAGGTGCCGCACCTTGCCCAGTGCGGACCGCTCGATCCTGGGCACCTCGTGCACGCGCTTCGGGCGGACCCCGATCCGGTCGAACGCGGTGGACAGGTCGAGGTCGGCCAGTTCCGTGCCCGGCTTCAGCACGACCAGCAGGTCGACGTGCTCGCCGATCATCCGGTCGGCGACGGGGACGACCGCGAGGTCCTCGCAGTCCAGCACGGCGCGCAGCGCGTGCTCGACCTCGTCGAGGTTGATCCGGCGGCCGTTCACCTTGACCAGCCGGGTGCGGCGACCGGCGAACCGGAACGTCCGCTCGTCCAGCGGCTGGACGTGGTCGTCCGCCTCCCAGAGCGGCGGTGGCCGCTCGTCCGGCCGGAAGGCCAGCCGGGGACTGCGGATCACGAGCGGTATCTCCCCGTCGTCCGGTGACCCGTCGCCGTTCTGCCCTTCGCCGTTCGTCCCGGCGGGTTCGGGATCGGACGCGAGCTCGGGCCTGGATTCGGGCTCGACGAAGGACACGTCGCGGAAGAGGGTCCAGGGGGGAGGTTCGCCCTCCCGCCAGCGCCGGGTCGCGATGCCGCCCGCCTCGGTGGAGCCCAGCACCTCCACGATGAGCGCCCGGTCCGGGCCCGCCTCGGCGAGGAACTCCCCGGCCGTCGCGGGGAGCATCGCGCCGCCGTACAGCACGGTGATGTGCTCCATCTCGCGGACCCACTTCATGTGCTGCAACAGCAACGTGAAGATCCACGGTGTCGCCACCACCACGACCCGCCGCTGCTCGATCGGCGGCATGACACCGTAGAACGTCGGTTTGTACCAGACCGGCAGCCGGAGATGAGCGGGTATCAGCACGCTCGCCAGCGCCCCGTACAGGTGGGTCGGGGGAACGCAGGAGACGACCGCCTCCGGCTTCTCCGGTTCGATCAGCTCGGCGAGCATGCCCGCCTCCAGCCAGACGTTCTCCCGTAGCCGCCGCCAGCACCGGCTCGGACCCGTGCTCCCCGAGGTGTGAAAATCGATGGTCGGCGGCAGGGTGCCGAGCACCAGTTCCCCCGGATCGCGGTCGGCGAGGTCCCAGCGCACCTGCCAGGCCCTGTCGGTCATCGCCGGCGCGGTGAATTCAAGGGAAAGCAATTCGGCCGGGCTCAGCTCGGCATAATCCATGGCCACTCCTTTACCCCTGGCGTGCGGAAAGAGAGACGAAAGAATCGGATTTGCTGTCCCGCTGGCGGGACAGCACCGCTCAGCCGAGCGACTGGGCGATTTCCATGAGGTACTGGCCGTATTCCGAATTCTTCATCCCGGCGCCGAGCCGGTGGCAGGCGTCCGCGTCGATGTATCCCATGCGCACCGCGATCTCCTCCAGGCAGGCCACCCGGACACCCTGGCGTTTCTCGATGACCTGCACGTACTGGCTCGCGGCCAGAATCGAGTCGTGCGTGCCGGCGTCGAGCCAGGTGAAACCCCGCCCGAGCCGGACCAGGTGGGCCCGCCCCTGCTTCAGGTACGTCTGGTTGACGTCCGTGATCTCCAGCTCGCCGCGCGGCGAGGGCGCCAGGTCCCGGGCGATCTCCACGACGTCGTTGTCGTAGAAGTAGAGCCCGGTGATCGCGTCGTTCGAGCGCGGGCGGAGCGGCTTCTCCTCGATCGACACCAGCGTGCCGTTGGCGTCGACCTCGCCGATGCCGTACCGCTCCGGGTCCGACACCGGGTATCCGAACATCGTGCAACCGTTCAACCTGGTGCGACAGGCCCGCAGGATCCGCGGGAAGCCCGCACCGTGGAAGACGTTGTCGCCCAGGATGAGCGCCGTCTGGTCGTTGCCGATGTAGTCCGCGCCGATGATGAACGCCTCGGCGATTCCTCGCGGTTCCGCCTGCTCGGCGTAGGAGATGTCGAGCCCCAGATGCGACCCGTCGCCCAGCAGGTTGCGCAGCGCGGGGAGGCTCTCAGGCGTTGAGATCACCAGAATGTCCCGCATGCCGGCCAGCATGAGCACGGAAAGCGGGTAATAAACCATTGGCTTGTCATAGATGGCCAGCAGCTGCTTGGACGTAGCCAATGTCAGGGGGTACATACGCGTACCGCTACCGCCGGCGAGAACGATTCCCTTCATCACCCGTCCTCTCCTCGATTTCGGGATGAATGCAGCGCAAGAGTAATCAGAGTTTCGCCCGCCGGCCAAGCGTCCGACCCAGTCGTATCCCTTCCCAGAAAATAGCGATGCCGTTTATCGTGTTGACGGGTTCGCTGTCAACCACATCGTTCCGGAAAGCCGCGGACCGGCGGCGACAACCGCATCCGATCCACACAAGGGATTTCCCGCAAGAGATAAGAAGATGTCACGAACCCGCTCCGCGCGCTCGCCCGAACGGATCACCGGGGCCGACCGCCGTCCGGCTCGGACCCGATGTGCTCATACACCACCTCCGTGGACGCAACCGCCGGAGGAGTCAAGCGGTCAGGCAGAAAACAAGAATGCGACAAGGCCACGGGTCTATGCGGGCGCCGGGGGCGGGGCCGGATGGGGGCATGGCCAGGTTTCCGGCAAATCTCCAGCGCCGGGATGTCTACAAGCTGATTCCAAGCCAATAGCAAGATCGACGGAGCAGGGTGATGGCGTACGTCGGCCTGCTGGAGCTGTATAAAACCGCACCCGACGTCTCATCCGTCCGCGCACTCGAAGGGGAGCACATCACTTCCTCTGACCGACCTGGTCGAAGCCGTCACGTCCACTCCGGAAAAGAGCATCTGATGCCCGAGTCCGGCTCGTCGAGCACCGATGGCCCATCACGCCGTCCCGTCAAAGGACGCATGCTGGTTACCGTCGTGGCGACCGTCGCCACCCTTGTGGTGTCCATTTTGGTCGTCCTGTTCTGGCAGTCAGACAGCCGCGAGGCTTCCTCCTCGCCCGGTGGTTCCACCACGGACAAGGGTTCTGCCCCGGCGGCCCGTTCTGCGGCGACCGCCCCCTTCGGCACGCAGCTCTATGTGCAAGCCACAGGTGACGTGGAGGCGTTGGCGGTGACGGAGTTGAACGGCCGCCCGGTCGCCGTCACCGGAGGCTACGACAGGATACTGCGGATGTGGGACCTGGCCACCGGCAAGCAGGTCAGCGCGCTGCCCACCGGCCACGCCACACTGATCTCCACGATTGCGGTGACGAAGTTGAACGGCCACCCGATCGCCATCACCGGCAGCACAGACATGACGGTGCGGGTGTCGGACCTGGCCACCGGCAAGCAGATCGGTGAGCCTCTTACCGGCCATGTCGACGGAGTCGGAGTAGTGGCGGTGACGCGGTTGAAGGGGCGGCAGGTCATCGTCTCCGTCGACGTGGACAAGACCGTGCGGGTGTGGGACCTGATCACCGGCAGGCAGGTCGGCGCACCGTTCAAAGGCCACAGTGATGCTGTGTGGTCAATAGCGGTGACATCACTGAATGGTCGCCCCGTCATCCTCCTTGGCACCGTAGACGGCACGGTGCAGGTTCGCGACCTGGCCACCGGCAAGCAGGTCGGCACGCCCCTTGCCGGCCACGACGACGCGCTCCGATCGGTGACGACGGCGCGGGTGGACGGCCGCACGGTCGTCGTCACCGGCGGCGACAAAGCGGTGCGGGTGTGGGACCTGGCCACCGGCAAGCTGCTTCGCGCACCGTTCGAAGGCCATACCAATGTGATCTGGTCAGCGGTCATGACGCATCTGGACGATCGCCCGGTCGTCGTCTCGGCCAGCCACGACATGACGGTGCGGGTGTGGGACCTGGCCACCGGCAAGCAGATCGGCGCACCGTTCGTCCACCCCGACGTGGTCCGGACGATGACGGTGGCCCGGTTGGACGGCCTTCCGGTTGTCATCTCCACCGATCGAAGCTCGGCCTTGCGGGCGTGGAGCCTGTCCCCGCCCTATCCGCCCATCGGTTGATCCGGTTGCCGACCGACTTGGGAAGGCACCGCGTCGCCCCGGATGTCGCAGCCCGGGGCGACCCGACCGGGCCCGGCCCCCTACAGAAGACGTCGCGCGGGACCACGCGGGCCGGCGCCCTGTGCTGCTCGCGATGATGAACCGAACATGAAGGAAGACGCATGCCTGTCCTCAGCCCCGTATGTACGCCTCGCGGTCGGGGAGTTCTCTCCGCGGGGAGGGGCGCCGCCCACCCCCCCGGACCCGGCGGTGCAGACCGCCCGCCGCGTCAACGGTACGGCAGCCGCGGCGGTGGCGGTACTCGCCGTCTGCCTGCTCTCGGCGTGCGCGTCCGGCGGCTCCGCGGCACCGTCTTCCCCTCTGGGTGGGCACTGGCTGGTGAAACCGCTGCCGCAGCGGACGGCGGGCCTTCGCCTCGACGCCATGTGGCCGTCCGCCACGCGGGAGGAACTGCTGTCCAACCGACCCTCCGTCGGGGGTGCTCCCGTCTACGACGCGGTGGATGCCCGCTACGAGGAGACCAAGAAGGCCAAGGGCCGCAAATGGACCAGGCTCCTCACATTCACCGGATATGACGCAAGGGTCGTCACCGACCAGTGGCAACCGGCCGTGGACGACATCCTCGGTACCTTTCTGGCGGTCGGCACACCGGGCGAAGACTTCGAGATCCCCCCGGGTCCGTTCGGCGGCTACGCCCGCTGTACCGAAACCCTGCTCCTGGACTCCGCATCGGGCATGTGTGTCTGGGCCGACGACGGCACGGTCGGAATCGTGTACGGCCCGAACTTCAACGCCGCCGAACTCAGGGATCTCCTCCCCGCCTTCCGCGCCGACGTCGAACGCTGAGCGTCGGTGAGGACAGGCTCGCCGACGGGCGGAGTCGCGTGGTGGCCGCTCAACGTGACCTTGCCTGCCGGACAGCTGACCTCAATTGGTGAAGCCGATGACAGCACCCGGTCGAGGCGCGAGGCGCTGGTCCGCATGGTCCGCCGCCTGGCCGGCTGACCGCCGACAGGAGAGCGGAGGGTCCGGCCTCCGGCGCCTATCCCCTCGGTCTGCCGCTGGGCGGCATTCGCGGTAGCCACCGCGCCAGGCGACCTCAGCAGTCCAAATCTCTGCCTAATGCGCGGGCTCGACGTGGGCCCTAACCGCGCCTGGTGAGAAGTCCCTACCCGGGTCGACGCCACCGGGGGCAACGTACAACGGACGCCGCGGGGTGCGCCTCACACCGGGTTCGGCGTCGCGGCCAGGTTCTGCTTGACGTGCCGGGTGATGTCGTCGGCGAGGATTTCGGGGAGGCCCTTCTCGATGCCGTCCAAGGCCTGCGCCGCGACCTCGGCGGGATCGACCTTCCGCTCGGCGGGAACGCCGGCGGCCATGTCGGTGTCCATGTACCCGACGTGCAGCGCCGAGACGGTGATGCCGCGAGGTGCCAGTTCCTCGCGGATCGCGTTGGTCTGTGCCCACGCGGCGGCCTTGGCCGCCGCGTAGGACCCGGAACCGGCCGGGTGCAGCCAGGACAGCACGGACAGGACGTTGAGCACGGCGCCACCGCCGTTGCCCTCGATGACCGGGGCGAAGGCCCGCGTCACGGCGAGCGGCCCGAAGAAGTTCGTGTCCATCTCCAGCCGCACCGAGTCCAGATCACCGGCGACCAGAGGGGTGCCGGTGAAGATCCCGGCATTGTTCACCAGCAGCGTCGCGTCGGAGGCGATGCCGGTCGCGGCCCGGATCGACCCTTCGTCGGTCACATCCAGGTGGAGCGGGATGACGCCGGCCACGTCCACGCTCTCAGGGCGGCGGGCCGCCGCGTACACCTTCGCTCCGCGCTCCAGAAGCTGGATGGCCAGTTGGCGACCCAACCCCCGGTTGGCGCCGGTGACCACTGCGACCGTGTCCTTCAGTTCCATGCTTGCTCCCAGCGTCGCGGGCGGTTCGGAGGACCGAGCCCGGAAATTAGATTACGTTAATAATCTAAACCGAAGGGTAAGATAGATGTCAACCGACATCCAACTTGAGAGGTGGCCGATGGGCCGCGTGTCGCAGGCGCAAGCACAGGAGAACCGCAAGCGGGTCGTGGAAGCCGCCTCCCGGCTGTTCCGCGAGCGGGGCACACAGGTCAGCGTCGCCGACCTCATGAAGGAGTGCGGGCTAACCCACGGCGGTTTCTACAAGCAGTTCGCCTCCAAGGAGGCGCTCGTCGACGAGGCCACCGCCCACGCCTTCGACGAGTTCGCCCGGCATCGCGCGGCAGGACCGGAGCAGCGGGTGGCGATCGACACCTACCTCTCCGTCGAGCATCGCGACAACCCGGCGGACGGTTGCCCCGTCGCCGGGCTCGCCACCGACATGGCACGGGAACTCGGTGATCACGAGGCCCACCGCGTCTACGCCGAGGGCGTGAGCGGCTTCGCCGAGTGGCTCGCCACCGAGGACCAGGACGGCATCACCCGGCTGTGCACGATGCTCGGCGCACTAGTCCTGTCCCGGGCCACCAAGGGCTCCCCCCTCTCCGAGGAGATCCTCAGCACCGCACGCGCGGCCTTGACGGCGAACAGCTGATCCGGGAGGCAGGGCGGGCCGGCCCGCCGTAGGCATGCGCCCGGCCGAGAGTCAGCCGCGCACGCGCACGGCCGACACCGCCGCTTGTTCTGCAATGCCTGCCGCAGTGCTGTGAGCGGGCCCTGTTTCGGGGGGTTCATCGCGGGGACTCCTGTCTGGATGACGCGGGCGGGCCGGGTGGGCGGCCCGCCCGCGTCACGCACCGCGTTTCACCCTCGCGCGGTACGTCTTGGACGGCACGGCGGCCCCGGACCGGGGAAGGGATGGGGCCGTCGTGCCCGCTCATCAGAAGTGGCCGATAGTGGCCGAGCCGGAGGTGAGCGCCCAGCGGTGCAGGAGCGCGGTCGTCTCGGCTTCACGCATCTGGGTTTTCAGGCCCTCGATGGTCCGGTCACAGATGATGAGCGGTTCCGGGGTGGGCCAGGTGGCGATGGCGTGGAAGAGTCGGCTGCCGGTGCCGTAGAGCACGGCCCATCCCGGCCAGGTGATCTCCAGCATTGCGGCCTCGGCGCGGGCCTCGTGGTCCCAGGTGTACTGCGGGACCGGGGCGACGGCCTGGCCGTCGCGGTGACGGCCCCGGGCGGCGGCCAGGCAGCGGCGGATCACGAGACCACCCGCCCGGCCTGCTCTCGCTCCGGCATCTCCCGCTCTCGCGTCTCCTGCTCCCGCTCCTCCGAGGCAGGAGCCTCCGGTGTCTCCTGTCCGCGGGCCGCCTGCTCCTCCGCCTCGCGGGCGAAGGTCTCCTGCCGATCGGTCTCGGCCCGCAGCGCCTCCAGGCTGTCGCCGTCGATGGTCCGTTCGGCCCCGGCGTGGGTGGCCACCTGGGAGAAGGGCCGCTCCCGGCTGGCCCACAGTCGCCCGGCGTCGCTGAGAATCAGCCGCCAGCCGGGAATCGTCGTCTCGGGACTGGTCGGCTCTGGGTGGGTGGAACTACCATCTCTCACTGGTTGGACCTCGATCCGATCAAGGGCCCGTCCGGTCGTTGTCAGCGTGGGGCGGGCCTGTTTCATGAAGCGGGGAAGGATCTGGAGGGGTTCGCCGTACCGGCCGGGTGGCCGACACGAAGACGGGGTGACCGCCGAGCGGTTCGGTGCGCAGGTGGTTCTTCGCCCGGAGCGGGGCACGAGACGGCGTCCACATCCGAGCCGGGACGCCCTGGTGAGAGCGGACGCCGGACGCGGACGACAGGGCACCCGCCGAGACGGCGACGGCGGTACGGACGGCTCGACGGCCGGTATCCGCTCGGAACGACGCTGAGCGGGTACCGGCGGAATCCTCTTAGTCGAGGCCGACCCGGCACGCCGCTGAACGGATACCGGCGCGACCACCTCGGCGGGCCGCTGAGCGGGGATCGTCCTGGCCGGGGCCTCGGGGGCGGGCTCGAAGCACAGCAGGGAACGGTCTCCGGTACGACGGACCCGCAGCCGGATGTCCAACAGGTCGCCGGAGGGCTGGACGTACTCGTGATCGGCGGGCCGGTCGGGACAGCCATGCGCGTAGGGGGCATGCCCACAGGTGGCACACCCCATCGGCATCGGCGGCACCTCGGCGAAACAGCCGCAGTCGCTGACCGCCTGTCTGTCGAGAACTGGAGCACTAGGGTTGCTCACGGGTCAGGACCTACTTCCTGATCAAGGGCCCGTCACGGTGTTCCAGCACCGGACGGGTCCGCTTTATGAGCCTTGAGGCGGATTTCGAGCCTCTACAGCCCTTCTCCAGATGTGCTCGTCCATGCTCGTACTCACATGAGTGCCTATGAGCATGGCCGTCTATCTTCTTCGCATGATCGAGTTCGAGCGTGATCGGCCGATATGGATCCAGGTCGCCGAGACCCTCACCGAGAGAATCGAACGCGGCCAGTACCTGCCGCGCCACCTGATCCCCTCTGAGGTGCAGATGGTGCAGGAGTTCGGTATCGCCCGGGGCACGGCCAGGAAGGTGGTCGCCTACCTCCGGGAACAGGGGGTGGTCTACACCGTCCCGCAGATCGGATCGTTCGTCAGCCCGGCGAGGACACCCGCTGAGGAGAAGGACTGAGTCCGTCATGACTTTCCTGGACAGATGGAACCGCCACACGGATCGATCCACAAGTGTCATGGCACCCTCACCCTGAGTTAACGAGCCGGACCGCAGGCAACCAACGATGACGGCGACGCCACACGGACGCTTCCACCTCGCCATTACTCTTCGTAGCCAAGCAACTTCTTGCAGTGTGGCGTGCAACTTGCATGATCACAAGCGCCTTGTATAAATTTGCTCGGCGCACGACGACCGTGATCAGGCATGCTTGTCGGCATGGCTTCTGCGAGCCCCACCGTTCGACACCGCCGACTTGGCCGTGAGCTGCGAAGACTCCGCGAGAAGGCAAGCCTCACGCTGGAAGAGGTGGCCACTCCGCTCCGCTGGTCCACGGCCAAGCTAAGCCGTATCGAGAACGCCCGGACCATGCCCAGCGGCACGGACGTTGCCGACCTCTGCGATCTGTATGCTGTGGATCCGCCAACGAAGGCTGGACTGATCCAACTCGGCCAGGATGCCGGTCAACGTGGTTGGTGGACCGCCTACAGCGATGTGTTCGCCGGCGCCTACGTTGGCCTGGAGTCCGAGGCAACAACCATCCGCAGCTGGGAACCGCTGCTGATACCAGGTCTTTTGCAGAACGAGGACTACGCCCGTGAACTTATCCGCACGTCTCGTCCGGGACTGGTCGCTACAGAGCTGGAGCGGTATGTGACAGCTCGGATGGCACGCAAAATCAGCCTTCTCAGCTCACAGGCGCCCGCGCTGCATGCACTCATGGACGAATGCGCTCTGCGCCGCCCTGTCGGCTCGCCCGGCATCATGGCCCGCCAACTCGGAGACATTCTTCAGGTCATGGACTGGCCCAACATCACCGTTCAGGTTCTTCCGCTTCGGGTCGGTGCGCACTGTGGCCTGGAGGGCGCTTTCTCTCTGCTGGCATTCGATGCCGAAGATCCAGAGGTGGGCTACACCGGCTGCCCAGGCGGAGACGTCTATGTAGAGGCGACGGATCAGGTGGAGAACCTTAAGCTGACGTTCGAGCGTCTTGCTGGTGTGTGCTTGTCCCCCGAGGAGTCTGCGGCGTTCATTGCTGCGGTAAGGAGTGACCATGTCCCTCTCTGACCTGACTGGCGCCGCATGGCGTAAGAGCAGCTACAGCGGTGGAAGCAGCGACAACTGCGTGGAAGTAGCCATGAACCTGCCCGATATCATCGCCGTCCGCGACAGCAAGGACCCAGCTGGCCCCGCGCTGGCCTTCTCCCCCACAGCCTGGAACAACTTCCTGACAGGCATCCGCAGCGGAGAAATCTGACCCGACCACGAGTGCCGCACGGCCGGAATCGTCTGGGAAACCGCCCAGCCGTGCGGCAACTTACGCTGGCATTCGAGAGCCTCGCCAGCGCAGCCCTGTCCCTCAAGCAGTCTGCGGCGTTTCTTATATGGAAGCTCATCCTCATCGCGAGCCGGCAGCCGGTCAGAGGAAGAAGATCACCAGAATGGTGAGGCCGAGGCTCAATGCCACGAAGCGGAGCGTTCTCGGGCTTCGGCCGGCCTCGCGGCGAGAGGAGAGCACCAGTACGGTGACCACGGCCAGCGCCGTCAGGAGGTGCAAGCCGTACCACCAGGGAGTGGGCAGCTTTTCCAGGACGGTTCCGGTGAACAGGTCGTCGGCGGAGCCGTAGCCTGCCAGACCGCTGAGCAGGACCAGCCCCAGGGCCGCGAGGGCGTAACAGGATCGGCCGAGCAGGATCCAGACGACGGTTCCCAGGACGAGCAGGACCGAGGAGCTGTGGTGCAGTTGCCGGATGAGCAGGCCGCCACGCACCTCGGAGCTGATCTTCAGGATCGAGTCGTAGGCCGCGCTCACGGGGACACCCCGCAGCGGCTCGTAGAAGCCGTTGTAGGGGACCATCTGGTTGCTCGGTGTGTAGAAGAAGGCCAGGAAGCCGCCGGTGAGCAGGATGACGACGAAACAGTAGATCAGCATCTCGCCCACCAGCTGCCGTACTCGCTCCATTCGGCGCATTTCACCACAACGGCTCGGCACTGTCTGGGTTTCTGGTCAATTCCAGGAGTACGACGCCCCTGGCCTTCATCCTCGACCTTTGAGGGGCACGTGCACGCGATGACGGTCCTAGGCGGGCTGCCCATACCCGGCCGCTGCCGTCGGTGGGAGGAGCGGGTCAAGATACAGCGCCCGCAGGCGAAGCCGAGGACGAACGATCTTGACCCGGGACGAGCAGCGGGCGATCATCACAGCGTCGAGGAAAGCATCAGGAACTACGGAGATCCTGATGAACGACGACCTGTTCCTGCGCCATCTCGATGTCGTGGTGCAGCAACTCAGGCGTCGCCGTTGTTTCCACGCAGAGCCGCCGCGAAGCGCCGGCCTGGGCCCGGGTCCACCCCGAAGCGCTGGGCGTAGTGTTCGTGGAGCTCCTCCCACGGCTCGTGCGCCACCTCTTCTGAGATGAACTGGCCGGCGAGATGCGGCCCGAGCCGCCAGAAGTAGGTCTCCCAGCCGGTGGCGGTCTGCGCCGCGGAGTCGAGGTCGCCGATGACGTGGGTAAAGATCAAACGGCAGCCGTCTCCCTCGGCCACCAGCTCGAAGCTGTGCAGTTGGCCGGCGTAGGTCCACGCCAGGCGGCGGGGTGCGTCGACCTCGGTCACCTCCAGGGTCTGGCCGGCGGCCTCGAAGGTCTCACCCTTCGCCGGCGTCCAGTCGACGGCTGCGGGGAACCAGCGCTCCAGCTCTGCGGGCACGCTGACGGCTCGCCACACGCGCTCGATCGGGTAGGCGAGCGTGCGCTCGAAGCGCAGCGCCGGGCGACCGTCGATGGTCTCCAGGGTTCCGTGAATCACGGGTTCTCCTCCAGGTGTTGTTCCAGGGCGTCGAGGCGCCTCGACCAGAACACGCGATAGGGCTCCAGCCACTGGTCGACCTCGGCAAGGGGTTCTGGGCGCAGCGCGTACACACGCTGCTTGCCCTCGATGCGAACCACGACGAGTCCGGCCTCGCGCAATACCTTGAGGTGTTTGGACACGCCGGGCTGGCTGAGGTCAAGGTGTTTCACCAGCTCTCCGGCGGGCCGCTCGCCCTTACGGAGCAGGTCGAGAATCTGCCTGCGATGCGGCTCGGCCAGGGCTGCGTAGGCGCTCACGCGCTCATATTTCCATATGGAAATATGACTCCGCAAGCCAGGGTCGAATCAGCCCTCCGATGGGCCGCCACCAGCCGCTCCGGGTCCAGCCGATCTCTGCGCTGGGCCGCCCCATTGAGTCGATCCAAACGATCGGCCTATGCCCATGCCCCCTAGTCGTCGCTCACCGTCGCCGCCCCGGCCATCAAGCGGCTCATACGGCAGAGGCCTGCAGGGGCCGTCTCTCCCCGC
The DNA here is from genome assembly GCF_040295965.1 of Streptosporangium sp. NPDC002544. Lineage (NCBI taxonomy): Bacteria > Bacillati > Actinomycetota > Actinomycetes > Streptosporangiales > Streptosporangiaceae > Streptosporangium > Streptosporangium sp. NPDC002544. The sequence continues at coordinate 22,045 of NZ_JBEOWJ010000046.1, forward strand.
TTTCGACCAGAAGGCAGGACCTCCACCGGCCTCCGAGACCACTCGCGAGACGGTTGCCACTTCCCCTGACCAGCGCTGGACGCTGGGCCACGTCAAGACAGTGATCGGCTGGCTGTTCCATGTCGGCCACAGCGTGCAGGGGTGGCCAAGCTCCTGAAGTGCTATTGGCGGCCCCCTCGGCATGTATCCAGGTAAGGCAGCTCAGGGATGTGGACATCCCACTCGCGGCGGGACAGCGCCCCATCCTCGGCGCAGATCGCCGCAACGGCGGCATTCGGGGCGACGGTGATCTCCAGCAGCCTTCCATCCCGGTGGGAGATGAGCAGCGCCGTCCGGTTGAATGCCACGGTGGCGACGAGGTCGGAGGTGAGCTCGATCCTGGAACCGATCTGCCGGTGCCCGCGCCACTCCCACAGCATGACGTCTTTGTCGGAGATGGAGGCGAACATGCCACCCGGCGGGTAGGGCACGAGAGCGGAGACGGCCATCGTGTGCGCGACCTGCGGCGGGGCGAGTTGCTCGCGCAGTTCCCCGGTCCAGAACGTCACACGACCGGACGTGTCACCGGTCGCGGCCGCGTTCCGCGACAAGATCACCTCTCCCCGAGCGCGGGCGTCGGTCTGGTACGGCGACACCTTCCCGGTGACGAGGTCCAGCAGTGCTCCCTCGGTTCCGGGCAACCGGCGCGCATCGGTGCGGAAGGATCCCTCGCGGGCCAGCAATCGCCGTCCGTCGGGTAGGAAGGTCACGCCCGCGGCGTACATCCCGATGCTCCTGAGCCACGTCCGGCTCCTGACGTCCCACAGTTCGAGTTCTTCGACGTCGTCCTGGCTGTCAGAGAAGGAGCTCACCGCCACGGTCCTTCCGTCGGGGGAGAAGACCAGATCTCGTACTCCATCCGCCGACTGACGCCTCACGGTGAAGTCGCCTATGCGGGCCCTCGTCGCAACGTCCCAAAACGTCACCACGGTCGACTGGGCGTGGATGAGCGCCAGCGTGCGTCCGTCGGGGCTGAACACCGGCGAGTACGGCTCCGCCTCGGGCAGAGATGGATCGTTGAGCTCTGCCTCCGGGGGAGGCGGGTCGTCCGGCCGGATCGCGGCGCCGAGAGGTTTCCGGGTGGCGACGTCCCAGATCTTGATCTTCCAGCCCTCCTGCTTGCCGGTCGCCACGGCCAGGAAGCGGCCGTCGGGGCTGAAGCGCCGCTCGTCATTTCCCGGGGCGAACATGCCGAGCGTGGTGGTGTGCGCTGAGAGATCGTACGTTTGCACCATCCCGAACGGGTCCGCCACTCGGAGGAGGTGCCCGTCGTGGGAGATCCGATGAAGCGGAGCCAGTGTCCCCGGGGGGAGCGAGAGGCTCGCCAGCAGCATGCCATCGGACATGCCCTTGCGTATGCTCCACAGGTTCACCCGATTCTCGATGTCCGTCCCGGTGAGGAAACGGCCGTCGCCGCTGAACTCCAGCCGTTCGGCGGGCGCGTACATGGGCGCCTTGGTCGCCTCCTTGCCGGTCGAGATGTCGAACAGCAGGACGCCGTCCTCGCGGGCGGAGACGGCGAGCAGCCGGCCATCCGGGCTGAACGCGCCGGTGGTGGCATTGGCCGGCAACCAGGGTGCGTCGACGCGTTTGCCACGTACGGGGTCCCACAGCTCAAGGCGACGGGCAGACCGCGAACCACCGGTGGCCGCGGCGTCCGAGTCGGATGTCTCCTCCGCGATCAGGTCCCGAGCCCGGGGAGGGATCACCAACGCGAGCCGGTCGTCCGGACTGATGTGAACGACTTCTTCGGACAGTACCCGGGTGTGCCTCTCGACGTCCCACGTCTCCGTGGCGTCCACTCCCGAGATGGTCAGGAAACGGCCACTGGGGCTGAACCACATGTCGGGCAGGTCCGGATCCTGCCAGGAGATGAGGGGTGAGCCGCTCGGCGCCGGGCCGTGGACCGACCACAGCCACACCCCGGAGAGGTCCGCCACCGCCACGGTGCGCGTTCCGGGTCTGAACGCCAGAGCCAGGACCTCCCGCTCCCAGCGCACGTCGGCGACCTGCTTCTTCCGGGCAAGATCGTGGACGCGAAGGGTGCCCGGCTCGCCCGTCCGGCCGGGAGTGTAGGACGCCAGTTCGGCCCCGTCGGAGCTCAGCGTGTACAGCGACCCCGCGGTGCCATATGGGTCGGTGAAGGCGTCGACCATCGGGCTCGCCATCGAGTCGACCAGCTCTCCCCTGGCCTCGGAGACCGGGGAGATCCGCCACGCCGCGGCGCTCAGCCGGCGGGCCAACCTCGGATCGGTCAGGCGCAGGGTCGCGGCGCGTTGCGCCACCAGCCGGGCCGTCGTCTCCTCCAGCCGCCCCCGGGCGAGGTCGGCCTGCCGTACGGCGCCCACCGACGCGGCCACGGAGATGATCAGCAGCACGGCCAGGGCGGCCACGATGCCGGACCGCAGGCGCGAGGCACGCCGGGCACGGGCCGCGCTCGCCTGGAGGAAGTCGTTCTCCAGGGGCGTGAGATCGTCGCGGTGTTCCGACTCGGCGAGCAGTTTCTCGGCGACGGTCAGGCGCGCACCCCGATACAGGGCGCCGGCGTCGTGGCCGTGCTCGGCCCAGGACGCGGCCGCCTGGGACAGCTGCCGGTGCGCGCGCAGACGATCGCGCCCCTCGTCGACCCAGCCCCGCAGCCGTGGCCACGCCCCGATGAGGGCCTCGTGGGCCACCTCCACGGTGTCCTGATGAAGCGTCAACAGCCGGGCGCCGGCCAGTAGCTCGATGACGAGTCCCGTGTCGACGTCTCCCAGAGGATCCAGTTCCGCGCGGGAGACCGGACGGCGGGTGTCCTCGGCCTGCTCTCCAGGGTTGATCAGCCGGAGCAGGACGCGCCTGGCGATCCTGGCCTGGGCCGGGGAGAGGCGCCCGTACAGCTCCTCGGCGGTGTGACTGGTCGCCCCCTGCACCCTGCCCACGCTCTCGTAGGCATCGAGCGTCAGCATCTTGCCCCGGCGGCGCCGCCAGGTCTCACGCAGCGCGTGCGACATCAGCGGCAGCGCGCCGGGCTCGTCGGCGACGTCAGCGATGATCGCCGCAGTCAGCGCGCGTTCGACCGTGAGGCCGTCGGCCATGGCCGGCCGCACGATCGCCTCCCGCAACTCGTCCCTGGTCATGGCGCCGACCAGCAGGCTGGCGTCGCGCAGGGATTCGGCGAGCTCGCGGTGCTCGCTGCAGCGCCCGTAGAAATCGGCCCGGACGGCTACGATCACCCGCAGTGCGCTCGCCGGACGTCGTGCACCGACGAGCATGTCCACGAACTCCGCACGCTCGCGCCGGTCGCGGCAGAGCGCGAACACCTCCTCGAACTGGTCCACCACCACTACCGGTGATCCGTCGGCGGACTCATCGGCGCGCAGCCGGTCGGCGTGCCGCATCGGGTGGTCGCCCGGGGTGATGACCACCACCTTCGGCGGTGAGAACGACGACGCCCGCAGGGCCGGCACGACCCCGGCCCGCAGCAAGGAGGACTTGCCGCTGCCGGACGGCCCGAAAACCGCCACGAAGCGGCGCAGTTCCAGCAGGTCCACTACTTCCCGAACCAGCCGTTCGCGCCCGAAGAAACGGGCCGCGTCCTCGGCGTCGTAGGAGGCCAGGCCCAGGTAGGACGGCACAGCCCCATCGTCGTCTCGCATTTCACGCGCCAGTTCCGCGGTCACGTCGCGCCAGCGGGTTTCCCATTCCGCCAGGTCGCCACCGCACGCTTCCACGTAGGCGAGGACGATCTGCAGCGAGGCCAGGCGTTCGCCGGCGGCCGCTTGGGACAGGGTGGTGACCGAATAACCCACGCGCCGCGCCATGTCCCGGTAGGTGATGCCACCGGCCTCCTGGCGAAGTTTCCGCAGCGCGTAGGCGAAGCCCGGGACAGGTCCCTCCGCGGGATCCAGCGGTCTTTCGCGACGACCCACTGTTCAGGCGCTCCACCCACTGGACGGCAAAGGGCGCTAGAGAAATTGAAACTACATAATCGTCCGCGCCGGCGCGACTTTCTCGACCGATTTCCCGCGGGGGTGACATCTGGCCGACCTGCCCGGGACGCGACGTCCGACGGGCAAGCCGATGGGCACACGCACGGGTACGCGGGCGCCGCGTCTTGACGCGGGCGGTACCCACCGGGTCCACCTGCCGCCGGTCGGCGAGGTCGTCGATCGCCCCCTCGATCTGTTTGTTTGGGGCTCTGAACAGGGCTGCCAAACAAATAGGCGCCGCATAACTTCGGGCCTCGAAGGCCGTCGGACGACAGCGAGTGCGATACAGGCCCGCGTTTCGCCCGATGGCGCATCGACCGGCAGCAGAGTGCCGCCGGCGAGACCAGAGGAAGGACGGCAAGCATGAACATGCGCCAAAAAGCAGGACTGGCCCTGGCCGCGAGTACCGCGGTCATGACCTTGGCCACTACGGCGCCGGCCCATGCGGCCCCCGTGACGCGCTCCGCGCACGTCATGGTCGTGCAGACGGCATCGGAGAACCTCGCTCCCACGCTGGGAGCGGTCACTCCGGCAACCGTGGCAGCGGCGAAGAAGTTCTCCTGCAGCCGGGTGAAGGGCTGGAAGCAGCGGCTGGCCTGCCACGCCGTGATGAAGGCGGGCGGCGCGTGGGTGTGGTCGAAGCTGGAGAAGGCGGCGAGGGGGGGATGGGCCCGCTACTCCGCAGCGTTCAACGCGCTCCCCAGGGTCTTCAGGGCCTTGCTCTGGAACCACAAGAGGTACTTCTACTGCCTCTTCTCGCCCTGGTGCTGACAGGGTTCCCCAGGCTTAACGGTCCCCGGATCCGCACAGCAAGCCGTTTCCCGTGCCGTCCGCCGAGACGGCACGGGCCCCCGGTGACCGCGCCCGCGGATCGCTGTCCCAAGTCTCAACACCGTTCTCGTAGAGAGAGCCGACACCGGGAGGCAGTCCCCATGCTCAGCACACTGAAAATTTCCACTGCCGTCGTCGTCGCTTCGGCGGCCCTCGCCCTGGCGCCTGCGGGCGCGGCCAACGCGGCACCGGCGACGACCGCCGGTGCGGGGTCGGCGTCCGCGTCCGCGTCGGCCGGCACCGCTCCGTCCTGCGTCAAGCGCCAATTGGTCATTCGTCAGGGAGTCATGCTGACGAACAAGTGCGGCAGGACGATGAGGGTGAAGGTGCTCGTCAAGCGGGGCAAGGACAGCTGGTGTTTCACCATGAAGAACAATCAGCGGAGATTCTGGGCGTTTGTCCCCCAAGCCGCGTTCGCAAAGTACGAAAGGACCGTCACCTGCTGAAAGCGGCTCCTGCCGGGCGCGTGCCCGGCAGGAGCGCTACCCGTCGGTAGACGAGCGGCTCCAGCCCATCACCTGCCCTCGCTGCGCTTTTCACCGCACCCTTCGAACATGACCGGCCCCCAGGCCCGGATGCTCATACACCACATGCGCGGACGCGCCCGGAATCAGCCGGGTGCGGAGGACGCCGGCACGAGCATGAGGTGCTCGTGCCGGCGTACTGGACCGTCTCGACGCGCCGGAAGCCGCATTTCTCCAGCACTCGCACCGAGCCGATGTTCCCGCTGAAGGGGTCGGCGTAGAGCGGGCGGAGCGCCCACCCGGGCACCGATGCCTCAACCCTCGAACTTTTGGTCGAACACACGCCCGATGCATCGAACACGTGCTCCAAAATTTCTGGACCAGAGCTCCGATCGAGGTTACGATCTTGCTGTTCGCTGGCCGTGTCGATCGGCCGGCTCTCCACGCTGACGGGGCGCGAAGACGTCCCATGACTGGACGGGAGATCGCCCTTGAGGCATGCACTGATCGCGTTGGGTATCGGCTTGAGCGTGTTGGGTTCCACCATCGTCGCCGGGCCGGCACAGGCCGCGAGTGTGCTGGTGGTCCCGTTGGCTCCCACGGTGCCGGCGGCTCAGCAGGTCGCGAGCTTCTGGCTCGCCGACGGGGCCGCCAACCTGAAGAACGCCACGCCGTACGCCGTGCAGGCCGCGGTCGCCGGAGAACGCCTGTCCACGGACATCGTCCCGGACGGCCCCCCGGCTTCCATCCCGCCAGTGGAGGGGGCGGTCTCGCCGGAAGCGACCTCGGGCAAGGTGTTCTTCATCGGCAGCGACCTCCAGCCGCACTGGTGCACCGGCACTGCCGTGCAGTCGAAATACCGGAACGTCGTCGCGACGGCAGGTCACTGCCTGCTGGACGTCGAGGCCCCGGCCGGCGCGCTCGCCAAGTGGGTCTTCGTCCCCGGCTACTCCGAGGGCACGACCCCGTTCGGCCTGTACGTCGGGAAGCAGGGCCTCGTTCACCATGACTTCGACGACATCCGGGACTACGACCGCGACCTCGCCTTCGTCAACGTGTACAGCGGTGTCGTCCTCTCCTCTCCGGACGTGCTGACCAATACCGGGAGACTGTCCGACAACGTCGGCGGCCAGGGGGTCGCGTTCAACCAGCCGCTCGCGCCCACGGTCGACGTCTTCGGCTACCCCGCCGGCCCCAACCCCGACGGCAGTCGTCCCTACCCGGGCGAGAGCCTCGAACGGTCGACCGGATCGACGTTCGCGATGAAGGTCACGGGCCTCCCCGCGGACCGGCCCATCGGGGTGGACTCCCCGTTCACCGGTGAAGGCTCTCTCGGCTCCTCGTGGCTGACCCAGTACACGGACGACAGCCGCACCGGCTATCTCAACGGCATCACGATCAGCGTTTCCGACACCGATGGCGACAACCGGTACGACACCGGCGTCTCACCGTACTTCGACGGTGAGTTGCTCACGGTCTACCTGAAGGCCATCAACCTCTGGACCGGCACCATCACCCGCTCCTCCATCACTTAGCCGACTCCCGTTCCCGCCGCGTCCGCCCAGAGGGGCGGGCGCGGTGTCGTGGTCCAACGGGGGAGGCTCACTTCGCTGACCTCCGAGTGAGGCACAAGTACGTTCTGCGATCTTTGGTGGCCGATCCCGAGATCGCAGGAGATTCGCCATGGGGGTTCGTAGCTTCTTCCCGGCCGACCGGATGCGCGGGTGGACGACGCCGTTCCCGCCGTACACGCCCGGAATCAGGTGGGTGAGGGGGAATCGTCCAGCACGAACATGAGGTGCTCGTGCTCGCCGTACCGGACCGTCTCGGTGTGCCGGAAGCCGCATTTCTCCAATAGTCGTACCGAACCGATGTTCCCGCCGAAGGGATCGGCGTAGAGCGGGCGGGTCTTCTCCTCCTGTCGCAGGTAGAGCGTCAGCGCCCGGGTGCCGATGCCCCGGCCCCAGTACCGCCGGCCGAACACGTATCCGATGAAGCGCATGTCCCCCTCCCACCAGGACACGACATTGCCGGCCACCTCGCCGTCCACGGTGACCGTCCGCACCAGGTTCGTGGGGTCTCCCAGGACCCTGGTGGTCCAGTGGGTCATGAAGCGTTCCCGCTCCCGGGGGACGAACTTCGACCGCCGGACCGTCTCGGGGTCGTGCTCGTGCTCGAAGAACAGCTCCAGATCGGCCTCTTCGACATCCCTCAGCCGCACATCGTCGCTCATGCCGAGCGAGTCTGGCACCGGGGTGCGACAATTCCGGCACACCGGGGGCCGTACCGCCGAAAGACCTCGGCGACCGCCCTGAGGTGGGGACGGGTCGGTCAGGGGGCAGGGCCCCGGGACGTCGTCGTCCCGGGGCCCCTGAACCGGTGCCGGCCGTCAGTCGGCCTGCGCCGCCACGGGGGTCGCGACCCCGGGCGTCGCGGATCGTGCCGTTTCCCGTCCGGGCTTGATGACCATGCCGATCACGAACGTGATCACGCAGCAGACCCCCATCAGGGCGAACACCTTGAAGTAGGCCGCCTCGGTTCCGAACGTCGTCCCCGGCACGGTGGCGGAGGCGAGCAGCACGGCCCCGACCGAGGTGGCGACGCCCTGGAAGGCGGTGCGGGTGACGACGTTGACGCCGGTCGCCTCGCTGGTGTTCTCCGCAGGAACCGCCTCGACCACCAGGTTGGGCAGCGCGGTGTAGACGAACGCCGTCGAGATGCCGAGGACGAGGGTGCTCGCGACCAGGCCGACGACGCTCTTGTGCAGCACCGCGAGCATCACGACGCCCGCCACACCGACGGCCGCGCCGATCATCAGTGAGAGCCGGGCCCCCGCGGCCGCCGAGACGCGCCCGCTGACCGGGGTGAGCACGAAGCCGATGATGGAGGTGGAGAAGGCCAACATCCCCGCGACGCTCGGGCTCAGCCCGAGACCCACCGGTGCCGCCTCCGGCGTCTGCATCATCAGGGGGAAGAGGAATCCGCTGATACCGAGCGGACCGAGCGCGAGGACCGCGGTGGCGAGCATCGTCAGGGCGAGCTTGTGCTGGAAGAACAGCCGGATATTGATCATCGGGTCGTCGACCCTGAGCTCCCACCACGCCCAGACCGCGAGTATCGCCAGCCCGACCAGGATGAAACCAAGCGTCCTGGCGTCTCCCCAGCTCCAGCTACGGGACTGGGTGACCCCGAACAGCACCAGCGCGATGGCGGGGGCGAAGAGGACACCACCCACATAGTCGATCTTCTGTACTCGTGCGACGACGGTCGAGGGCCGCAGGGCCAGACAGGCCGCGGCGGCGATGAGCGCCAGGGCGGCGGCGAAGACGAAGATGAGGTGCCAGTCCGCCAGGTCGAGCAGCAGGCCGGAGACGAGGTTGCCCGACGCTCCGGCGATGAGCGCCGCACCCGCGATGACCGCGACCGCGACCGGTACCCGCTTGGCCGGCAGCATCTCGCGGGCGAGGCCGAAGCAGAGCGGCAGGATCGCCCCGGCGGCTCCCTGGATCGCCCGGCCGACGATCACGCCGGTCAGCGTGCCGGTGGAGAGGCTGATCAGCGAACCCACCGCCGAGAGCAGCAGCACGATGATCAGGAGCTTCCGCCGCCCGTAGACGTCACCGAGACGGCCGCACAGCGCGGCGGACGCGGCCGCGACGAGGAGGAACGCCGTCACGCTCCAGCTGACGTCCGCGGCGTTGCTCTGGAACGCCGTGATGAACCGGGGCAGGGCGTTGTAGACCATGGTCGTCTCGAAGGCGCTGACGATCTCGGCGATGAGCAGCACCGTGATGACGACCGGAATCGATCGAGGTGGCAGGTTGGCGGCTGACGTACCGGAGGGTGATGACATTCTTGTTTCTCCTCGCATCCGGGAGCACTGCGGCGGGGGGTGGGGAGTGCGGAGACGAAGGTGAACGGGCACGCCGGCGCTCGGCGGAGCGGGGCGTGCCGGCTCACGTCGCGTACGGCCGTTCCATGCACGCCGGTACGCGATGCCATAGGCACGGACGCCTGTGGCTGGTGAAGGGAGGGCCGCGGGGCCCTGTCCCACCGGTTTCCTATCTTTCGCGGCCGGTCAGGTTTCCTCTTCCGCCTCGCGAGGCTCGCGAGGCTCGCGGGACAGGGGCTAGCTGGCGCGCGGCCGGAAGTAGGGCAGGTGCAGTCCGGGGCTCACCTCGTGGAAGTCGACCTCGACCGGCATCCCGGCGACGATCTCCTCGGGTGCGATTCCGATCAGGTCCGTGACCATCTGGTAGCCCTCGTCCAGGTCGACGATGGCGGGCGCGTAGGGCGGGGTGAAGGCGGCGGTGACCGGCCGGTGCACGACCGTCCAGCTGTAGAGGGTGCCGCGGCCCGAGCTCTCCTCCCAGCCGAGGTCGGTTCCCAGGCACTCGCGGCAGACCTCGACCGGCGGGAAGTTGATCGACCGGCAGGCCGCGCAGCGCTGGAAGGTCAGCGTTCCCTCCGCGCAGCGGTTCCAGAACGGGGCGCTCAGCTCGGTGGGCTCGGCGTGCGGCAGCTCACCGTGCTGGGGAGCCAGGGGTGTGCTCATGATGCCTCCGTGCCGAGCAGAACGACCGAGTTGAACAGGGCTCCGGCTCCGGCGCCGCTGCACAGCGCCACCTCGGCCCCGGGTACCTGCAGCGGTCCCGCCTCGCCGCGGAGCTGCTGGACGCCGCGGATGACGCGCTGGAACATCTGCGGTGACCCGCCCGCGTGGCTGAACGACATCGTTCCTCCGTCCGTGGTGACCGGGTGGCTGCCGGTGATGGCGATGTGCCCGTCCTCGACGAACGGACCGCCCTCGCCCGGCTCGCAGAAGCCGAACGCCTCCAGCTGGCGGATGATCTCGAATGAGAACGGGTCGTACAGTTCGAGGACGTCGACGTCGGAACGTTCCAGGCCGGCGTGCCGGAACGCCCGGTCCGCCGCCCGCCCGCCGATCCGGCCGTTGACCGGGCCGCCGCGACGGCCGGCCAGGTCCCAGCTGGGCGGGAACTGGTAGGCGGGGCCGTAGTAGTCCGCGCCGCCGCCCAGCACGTGGACGGGCTTGGCAGGGATGTCGGCCAGCCGGTCGGCGGCGACCAGGACCAGCGCACACCCGCCCTCGGAGGTCATCGAGCAGTCCAGCAGGTGGAACGGGTCGGCGATCATCCGGGAGGCGAGGATGTCCTCGGGCTTGAACGGGCCGCGCCCGGAGTACACCGCCTCGGGATTGTGGTGACCGTTGTTGCGGATGGTCGCGGCGACCATGGCCAGTTGCTCGGGGGTCGTCCCGTAGGTCGTCATGTGCCGCCGGGCGATCAGGGCGAACTCCGCGGCGGTGAAGAGGCCCCAGGGCGCCACGAACTCGTTCTCCGGCCGGGTCCACGGCGCGGTCGCGTCCCGGTCGACGTACACCCCGGCCGCGGCCGCGACGATGAGGACGACGTCGGCCTGACCTCCCTCGATCGCGTTGGCCGCCTCGACGACGGCGTCGAGGCCGAATCCCCGTCCCTGCCAGGCGGGTCCGAGTCGCAGGTCGTAGATGAGCGCGGAGGAATCTCCCTCCGTGATCACCCCGTCGACGTCGGCGAGCGTGAGCCCGGCGTCGCGCAGGGCGCCCAGGGCGGCCGACGCGATCAGCTTCCGGGTCGTCCAGTTCTCCAGGCGTCGCGCCTGCGGGGTGTTGAACACCCCGGCGATCGCCGCGCGGCCGGCGGTCACCGGCTCATCCTCCGCGCCAGGGTTCCGACTCGTTGTCTCACATGCATGTACAACCACCCCAGGAAGTGATTCCCATCACAGAACTATGGACCTATTAGATTCAGTGTTCCTCACTACGTCAAGGGGTGCGACTGTGCGAACTCCAAGTGATGTTGCACCGATAGTCCGATACCTCCACTCAAAAAACCCGACAGAACCGGTCATACTGCAAAGAAGATCAATTTAGGCAGACCTAACTTTCTCCCGACAAACGGTTCCAATCTTGAGGGTTGACAGGACTAAAGGTCCGAGTTCTACTGGTCGCAATTCGCCACGGACCACGGAGGCCCTGTGAGCATCTCCATGCTTCTCTCCATGGCGGCGGCCGCGTTCGCGGACCGCGTCGCCCTCGGGCGCAGAGCGGACGGCATCACCTTCGCCGGCCTTGAGCGGGACGCGAACGCCGGGGCCACCCTGCTTCGGGAGGGCGCCGCGGGTTCGGTCGCGTTCATCGGCCAGAACTCACCGCTGCTGCCCACCCTGCTGTTCGCCGGCGCCGCCGCCGGACTCCCGCTTGCCCCGCTGAACTATCGGCTGCCTCGCGACGTGCTGCGCGGCCTGCTCGATCGGCTGGACGCACCGGTGGTCATCGCGGACTCCCGGTACGTCGAGATCGCCAGGAGCACCGGGCACCGCGTCATCGCGGCCGAGGAGTGGCTGTCGGCCGCCAGAGCGACCGAGCCGGTGCCCGGCCCCGAGGCCGATCCCGGCTCCGCCGCGGTCCTGCTGTTCACCAGCGGTACCACCGCCGACCCCAAGTGCGTCGTGCTGCGCCACTCCCACCTGCTCTCCTACGTCCTGGGCACGGTGGAGTTCGCCACGGCGGACGAGCGCGACTGCGCCCTGGTCAGTGTCCCGCCGTACCACGTGGCCGGGATCGGCTCAGCCCTGACCAACGTGTACGCGGGCCGCAGGATGGTCTACCTGCCGGACTTCGACCCCGCCTGCTGGCTGGAGCTCGTGCGCTCGGAGAAGGTGACCGGCGCGATGGTCGTGCCCACCATGCTGGCGCGCGTCGTCGAGCATCTCGGCGGAGCGGACGCGGACTGCCCGGCGCTCGCCTCGCTCGCCTACGGTGGCGCGCGCATGCCGCTGCCGGTGCTCGAACAGGCCCTGCGCGCCTTTCCGGAGACCGGATTCGCCAACGCCTACGGCCTGACCGAGACCAGCTCCACCATCGCCGTACTCGGACCCGAGGATCACCGCAAGGCGGTCGAGTCCGACGATCCGCTCCTGCGGGCCCGGCTCGGTTCGGCCGGTCAGGTCGTGCCCGGCATCGAGGCACAGATCCGGGCGGACGACGGATCGGTCCTCGGCCCGGGACTGACCGGCGAGCTGTGGGTCCGCGGCGAGCAGGTGTCCGGGGAGTACCGGGGAGCGGGCTCGGTGCTGGACGCCGACGGCTGGTTCCCCACCCGCGACCTCGCCCGTCTCGACGAGGACGGCTACCTGTTCCTGGGCGGCCGCAACGACGACACCATCATCCGCGGCGGGGAGAACATCGCGCCCGCGGAGGTGGAGGACGCGCTGCTGACCCACCCCGCGGTGGCGGAGGTCGCGGTCGTCGGGGTGCCCGACGACGAGTGGGGCCAGCGACTCGTCGCGGTCGTCGTCCGGCGCGAGAACGCACAGGCCGATGTCGCGGAGCTGCGCGCGCACGTCCGCGGCCTGCTACGCGGCTCCCGGACACCCGACGAGGTCGTCTTCCGCGCCGAGCTTCCCTACACGCCGACCGGAAAGATCATCCGCCGCCATCTCGTCGCCCAGCTCGGCCCGCCCGCGGAGAGCTGAGCCAGTGCCCATCCGACGAGGGCCGATGCCGCGGACGTGTGCCGCGTACCGGTCCCCGAACCTGCGAAGAGCCGCGCGGGTACCCGTTCAACGAAGGAGTCGATCATGAGTACCGAGGCCGTCGGCCTCCGCGCCGGGCTGCGCCTGAAGAGTCAGGTGTGCGCCACCGAGGTCATCGTCGTCCGGCCGGGGACGCGCCCGCTGTCGCTCTGCTGCGGCGGCGCTCCGATGCTCGGACGTGACGCGTCCGGCTCGGCGGAGGTGACACCCGCCGCGGAGCGGATGCGCGGGTCACTGCTCGGCAAGCGCTACACCCACCCCGACGACGACGCCGTCGAGGTGCTGGTGACCGTGGGCGGCGAGGGCTCGCTGTCGGACGGCGAGACCGACCTCGTCCTCAAAGAGGCCAAGCCGCTCCCGGCCAGCGACTGATGGGGCCGACGGACGGCGCCGTCCTCCTCGTCCGCGCCGCGGTCGGAGTGATCTTCATCGTGCACGGTCTCAACCACGCCTTCGGCGGCGGAAAGCTCGCCGGAACGGCCCGCTGGTTCGCGGGCCTGGGCATGCGCCATCCCAGGCTGCAGGCCGTCATGTCGGTCGTGGTGGAGGTGGCGGCGGGCACGGCACTCGCGCTGGGACTGCTGACACCGGTGGCGGCGGGCGCGCTGGTCGGTGTCTCGGTCGTCGCCGGACTCACCGCCCACGCCCGCAACGGCTTCTTCGTGTTCAAGGACGGCTACGAGTACGTACTGCTGCTCGCGGTGACCTGCCTCGCGGTCGCCCTCGCCGGTCCGGGCGGAGCCTCGCTCGACGCGGCGCTGGGAATCGACGCCCTCGCCGACGGGTGGATCCGGCTGGCGGTCGCCCTGCTCGTCGGCGTGGGTGGCTCGGCCGCCCTGCTCCTCGCGACCTGGCGACCGGTACGGGAGCGGGCCTGAGTCCCGCTCCCGTACCGGTCGGCTCCGGCTCGTATCCGAAGCAGGGGTCTGGGCCGCACCCCCCATCCGTCCTGCCCGGCAGGACCAACCAACGGAGGTTGAAATGAACAAGGACGATCTGATCCTGATCAGTGTCGACGACCACATCGCCGAACCCGCGGACATGTTCCACGCCCATGTCCCCGAGAGGTACAAGGACCAGGCTCCTCGGGTGATTCTTGAGGACGACGGGGTCCAGCAGTGGTACTACGGCGACCTGCGCGGCCGGAACATGGGCCTCAACGCGGTGGCCGGCAAGCCGCGCGAGATGTACAACATCGACGCCAGCAGCTACGACGAGATGCGGCCCGGCTGCTTCAACGTCGACGAGCGGGTCCGGGACATGAACGCGGGCGGCCAGCTCGCGGGCCTGAACTTCCCGAACTGGACCGGGTTCTCCGGGCAGGTGCTCAACCAGGGGCCGGACCGCGACCTCAACCTGATCATGATCAAGGCGTACAACGACTGGCACGTCGACGAGTGGTGCGGCGCCCACCCCGGCCGGTTCATCCCGTGCGGCATCCTGCCGCTGTTCGACGTGGAGGAGGCCGCCAAGGAGATCAGGCGGCTGGCCGACAAGGGCTGCCACGCCGTCACGTTCTCGGAGAACCCCGAGGCGCTGAACATGCCCAGCATCCACACCGACTACTGGTACCCGCTGTTCAAGGCGGCCTCGGACAACAACACGGTGCTCTGCTGCCACGTCGGCTCGTCCTCGCGGATGCCGATGATCTCCTCCGACGCGCCGCCGAGCGTGGCGATGTCCATCTCCTCGATGATGAGCACGTACACCCTGCTTGAGCTGATCTGGGCGGAGTTCTGGGGCAAGTTCCCCAACCTGAAGTTCTCCCTCACCGAGGGTGACATCGGCTGGATCCCCTACTTCCTCTGGCGCTCCGAGCACGTGCTCAACCGTCACTCCGGCTGGACCAACGCCACCTTCCCCGAGGGCTACACCGGGCCGACCGACGTGTTCAAGAAGCACCTCTACACCTGCTTCATCACCGACAAGGTCGGCCCCCAGCTGATCGACCACTTCAACGAGAACCACGTGTTCTGGGAGTCGGACTACCCGCACTCGGACAGCAACTGGCCCTTCGCCCCCGAGGACGTCATCGAGACGATGGGCCACCTGCCCGACTCGGTGATCAACAAGATCACCCATGAGAACGCGATGAAGGCCTACTCCTTCGACCCCTTCAAGCACATCCCCAGGGAGCAGGCGACCGCCGGATACCTCCGGTCGCTGGCCACCGACGTCGACGTGGTCACCCATGTCGGCCGCGAGGCCAGCCAGCGCGACCGCGACGCCTGGGCCCGGATGACCCGGTTCGGCCAGGCCCGCACCCGCCAGGACGCCTGACCCCCAGTGATCGGCCGCCCGCCCGTCCCCCTCGGGCGGGCGCCGTATCCCCCCACATCACCACGCGAGGTAGAGATGACGCAGCGCACCCCCTACGCCGGACTCAGAGTCCTGGAGATCTCGGCGGGCATCGCCGCCTCCTACTGCGGCAAGATGTTCGCCGACGCCGGCGCCGAAGTGGTCAAGATCGAGCCACCGGAAGGCGATCCGATGCGCCGGTGGAGCGCGTCGGGCTTCCAGCCCGCCGCCGGCCGGAGCGGCGCGCTGTTCGGCTATCTCAACGCGGGCAAGAAGTCCGTGGTGTCCGGCACCGCGGAACTGTTCTCCGACGTCGATCTCGTCGTCACCGACGGATCGGCGGGCTGGGACGTCGACGCCGTACGCCGGCTGCTGCCACCCGGCTCCGCGACGGTGGTCGTCTCGATCACCCCCTTCGGCCTCGACGGGCCCTACACCGAGACCGACCTGCCGGTCAACGAGTTCGTACTGCAGGCGATGTGCGGGTCCATCGGCGGCCGCGGCTGGCCCGGCGAGATGCCGCTGCAGGCCGGAGGGCGGATCGGCGAGTGGGTGGCCGGCTCCTACGGCGCCGTCGCCGCCGCCGCGGCGCTGCGCCGAAGCAGGCGTACCGGGCAGGGTGATGTCGTCGACGTGTCGACGTTCGAAGCCATGGTCATCACGATGGGCGGCCTGTCCGCGGTCGCGGCCGGCCTCCCCGACGGGGGGCAGGGCCTGCCGCCGAGGAACCTCGAACTGCCCTCGATCGTCCCCACCGCCGACGGCCTGGTCGGGTTCTGTACCATCACCGCCCAGCAGTTCGCCGACTTCCTGGTGCTGATCGACCGGCCCGACCTGGTCGAGGACGCCGACCTGGCCTCCTTCGCCGGCCGCCTGCGGCGGCGGGAGGAGTTCGCCGAGATGGTGGAGAACTGGGCGGCCACCCGTACCACGGCCGAGATCGTGGAGTTCGCCGCCGCGCTGCGCATCCCCGTCGCGCCCATCGGCACCCCGACCACGGTCACCGAGATCGACCACTTCCGCGAGCGCGGCGTCTTCGTCAAGAACGCGAGCGGCCACCCGCAGCCACGGGTTCCCTACCGCAGCGAGGCGTTCGGCACCGTCGACCCCGGCGAGGTGCCGGACCTCGGTATGCACGACGGCCTGGTGAGCTGGCCGGTACGAGACCGGGTCCCGGCGGCCGAGGACGCGGCCGACCCGGCGGCCCGTCCGCTCGCGGGGCTGCGGATCGTGGACTTCACCGCCTTCTGGGCCGGTCCTTCGGCCACCCAGACCCTCGCCGCGCTGGGCGCCGAGGTCATCAAGGTGGAGGGGCTGCGCCGCCCCGACGGGATGCGTTTCTCCGGCGGCCGGCCCCCGACCGTCGACCAGTGGTGGGAGTGGGGCCTGTTCTTCCTCTGCAACAACAGCGACAAGCTCGACCTCACCCTGGAGCTGAGCCTGCCCCGGGCCCGCGAGGTGGCGCTGCGCCTGATCGCCACCGCCGACATGGTCATCGAGAACTTCTCCCCCCGGGTGATGAGCAATCTCGGCCTGGAGTGGGACGCGATCAGGGCGGCCAACCCGCGCGCCACGATGATCCGGATGCCCGCCTTCGGCCTCGACGGGCCGTGGCGCGACCGGGTGGGCTTCGCCCAGACGATGGAGCAGGCCGGCGGCATGGCATGGATGACCGGTCCGGCCGATGGTCCGCCGCTGATCCCCCGCGGCGTGTGCGACCCCCTCGCCGGGCTGCACGCCGCGTTCGCCTCGATCGCCGCCTTCGAGGTCCGCGATGCCACGGGGGCCGGCATGCAGGTCGAGTCGACGATGGTCGAGGCCGCGCTCAACGTCGCGGCCGAGGCACTCCTGGAGGCGAGCGTCAACGGCCGGGAACTGCGACGCGACGGCAACCGCGGTCCGGGCGCCGGCCCGCAGGGGGTCTACCGCTGCGCCGGGGACGACGAGTGGGTGGCCCTGGCCGTACTCGGCGACGAGGCGTGGCCCGCGCTCGCCCGGCTCCTCGGCCGGGACGACCTGGCCGACCGCGCCGACCTCGCCCACGAGCCGGGCCGTCAGGCGGCGGGCGACGAGCTGGACGAGGCGATCGGCTCGTGGAGCGCGCGCGTCGACGTGGGCGACGCGGTGGACCGGCTCCGGGCGGCCGGGGTCGCCGCCGCGCGGGTGAGCCCCGCCGCCGACCTGCTGACCGACGCGCAGCTCACCGCCCGCGGGTTCTGGGAGCCGTCGGCACATCCGACGACCGGGGAGTTCCTGACCGCCGGGCTGCCGTTCCGCCTCGCCAGTGTCACCGAGCCGTGGTTCCACACCCCGGCGCCCCTGCTGGGCCAGCACAACGAGGAGATCCTCACCGGCATCCTCGGGATGAGCGAGGACGAGATCCGGGTCCTGGCCGAGGAGAAGGTGATCGGTACCCGGCCGGCGGGCCTGTGAGCGGGACGCCCGACACGGCAGCCGTCCCGCAAGGGCGGCCCTCGGTGCGCACGCTGCGGATGCACTCCTTCACCAGCGAGTTCAGACGGCTCACCGCGCTCGCCTCGGCCGCCGGAGTCGACCCCGCCGACGTGGTGCTCCCCGCCGAGGGCATCGTACGGGCCGATGACGGGGTGCGACTGCACTACCTGGAGTGGCCCGGCCCGGCCACCGAACCGTTGCTGCTGTTCCTGCACGGAGGCGGGTTGCACGCGCACTCCTTCGACGCTGTCGGGCTGCTGCTGCGGCGGCTCGGCCGCTGCGTCGCGCTCGACCTGCGCGGGCACGGGGAAAGCGACTGGGCGGGGCCCGGCGGTTACGGCACCGACGCCATCGCCGCGGACCTCGACACGGTGATCGCGAGCTTCGGCGCCCGGCGGGTCGTCCTGGTCGGGCACTCGATGGGCGGCATGGCGGCCCTGGTCTGGGCCGCCCGGCGCCCGGCGGTGCTGACCGGGCTGGTCGTGGTCGACGTCGGCCCCGACATCGACGCCGCGGCGGGCCGGTCCGTCAACGAGCTGATCTCCCGGCGCCCGCTCTTCGCCGACCTCGACGAGGCCGACGCCTTCCTCTCCGGCGTGCTGCCGCGTACCCGGGAGGCGGCCACCTCAGGGGTGGCCCAGAACCTGACCTGGACCGACGACGGCCTGCTCACCTGGAAGCACGACACGGCACAGTTCCAGCCGGAGATGGGCAGGATCGCCTCCCCGGACGAACTGCGACGGGCCGCCGCGCGGATCACCTGCCCCACCCTGGTGCTGCGCGGCGAGCGCAGCCGGGTGTTCAGCGACGAAGGGGCGGCGGAACTCGCCGCGCTCATCCCCGGAGCCCACTGGGAACGGATTCCCGACGCCGGGCACACCATCCAGACCAGCAACCCCCGCGGCCTCGCCGACGCGGTGACCCGTTTCCTACGCGATCAAGATGATGAAGGAGCCGAGTGATGGCGATCAGTCTCTGCATTCCGCCGCGGCAGGGGGAGCTGTGCGCGCCCGTCCGGTTCGACCTGACCGGCGAGCACACCTTCCTCGAACTGACCTCGCGGCACCGCGTGACGAAGGTCGAGCAGGACGAGGTGAAGGGCACCGTCGCGGTCTGGGTCGACATCACCGACCCCGAGACCTCCCGGCCCGTCCACGTCCGGTTCAGCGTGCTCCCGCTGGACGCCGCGGTCTCCCCGCGCAGCCGGCTGCTCGGGGAGATCGAGCGTGACGGCGAGCGGCTCGGTGTCTACGGGACGTACCTGGGGGTGGTCTCGGAGGAGAACTGACCGTCCACCGCTCGCGGGAACGCACCGCCGCCACCGACCGCCTCGGCGAGATCGGTGGCTCCGGCGTGCCCGCAGGCGTCTCCGCCGTGTCACTCGTCGGGCAGGTCCTCCGGTGGCGCGTCGTGCTGGCGCAGGCGGCGCCGGAGCAGGCCCTTCGGGCGGGTGACCTTCAGCTCCGGATGGTCGGGGTCGTAGTCGGCGATGCGATCGCGCAGCTGGCGCACGTTGCCGTACTCGAAGTGGGCGGCGCGCAGCAGGTAGTCGCCGATCGCGGTCCCGTACTGGACACGCTCCTCCTCGTCGAGGCCGAGCTCGTGGCTGCGCCTCTTGCCCCAGACGAGGTCCTTGATCTGCTCCTCCAGCTGCTCCAGCCGGTCATCGAGGATCTTGACGAGCTCGTAGGGCTCGGTGAACCTGCCGAGGTAGACCCGGAGCAGCGCGGGGTTCTTCAGCATCACCGGCTCGTCGACCGGCGGGCTTGAGACCCACTGCCGGAGCACTTCCTCACCGCGCTCCGTGGTCTGGTACAGGGTGCTCCGCCTGACCCTGCCGATCGTCACCTCGCGCTCGGTCACCAGCCCCAGGTCCCCCAGTCTCCGCAGCTCCCGGCGGATGTGGCTGATGGCGGGGGACCAGTAGAACCAGCGCAGCGTGTAGTCGCACCGGACCTTGATCTCGGCGGCGGACAGCTCCTCGTCGAGGATCGACAGGACGCCCAGAACCGTGTAGGCGGTGGCGGGGAGCGGTGCACCGATCTCTACCTCGGGCTCGTCGTCCACAGGCTCAAGTCTAGTGGCGGGCGCGGCGCCGACGGCACGTCCGTCCCGTCACCCACTGACCTGTCCCCCGGATGGGGGATCTGTCGCTCCACCCGGGCGCGATGTGTCGGAGCGGCCAGGTGTTGGTCGTCAACCAACCCCTTCTTCCCTGGCCGGCAGGGGACAGGCCGGCACCCGCCGGGTCGCGATGATCAGGTGCACGACGTTCTGGGGCTGCTCCTGCCTGAAAGCCTGCAGGTCGGGGCCGTCGCGGACGGACACCAGGTAGCAGCCCGAGCGTGGGCCTATCGTCACCGTGGCGTCGCGCCTGCCCTGGGAGTCGATCACGACCAGTTCGGGCGGATGCCGCTTTGTCCACGAGCGGGGAGCGGATAGTCCGGGCCAGGTGGGAGCGTCCGTACGGTCGGCGAAACCCAGGCTGATCGTGTGATGGCGGTGGGCGCGGATTCCCCGCTCGACCAGGAGTCGCTGAACGACCGCCAGCGCCCGGTCGTGCCGGTTCGCCGTCGCCTCGTCGATCATTTCCCGATATCCAGCCCGTACCGCACGCCGTGTCACCCGTCCTCCAAGGTCGGAATCATCGGATTCGGATGGCGAGAAGCGCGATGCTCACCATCATCGCGACCTTACGGAACATGACCACCTGCAGTGTTCACAGTTTCCCGTGAACAATTCTCCCGGGTAAATCTAGAAGGCCATTCGACTTTCCAGGCCGCGTAACCGCTCGGGGACGGTGCGGTAATAGGTGCCGAGCTGCCTGACGATCTCTCTCGCCGTAGGGTGGAATCGTGTCATCTGGGGGGCGATTCGCTCGGCGTTGAGAACTCGGCTGAGTGCTCTGTCGTGATCCCTGAGCCACAGATGTGCCCTGGACATGTCTATCTCGTGATGTGCCCTACGTTCGGCGTACAACCTGGCAGGCGGGATGAAACCCGAGTCCAGGCGAATCGCACTGTCGTAGTCACCGAGTTCCGTCGCCACCACACATCCGTGAATCACCGCGTTGACGGGATTCACCTGCAGCCCGTACGGGTCTGGCCGGGTTCGCGAGTCGATGCGGGCGGCTGTTTCCGCCGCGAGGCCGTGGTGCTCCCAGGCGTCCGACTCGTGCCCCAGCCGGGCGGCGGAGACGGCCGCGCGAAACTGGAGGGAGCCGTAAACCTGCAGTCCTGCCGGATCTGACCGGTCCACCTCGCCCGCCGCCCGCCTCACCATGGTCAGCGCGATGTCACCGGACCCCAGGGTGAGCAGCAGCAGCGCCCGCGACAGCGAGACCAGGTGCCGCAGGTGCGGGTCGTCGGCGCGCAGCGCGGCGGTCCCGGCCCGCTCGACGGCGACCTGCGCCAGGTCGTTGTAGCCCAGGCGGCGGGTCAGGGACACCGCTATGGCGTACGCGTGGTTCAGCAGGCGCCACGCCCTCGGAGCGTCCGACTCGACCGCGTGGACCGTCAGCTCCTCGATGGCCGACGGCAGGCGCCCACCGAGCCTGACATGGGCGGCGGCCCCCTGCAGCTTCTGGAGTTTGACCAGTTCCTTGGCGAGCTCATCAAGTGACCGGGGAGGGACCTCCAGCTCCGGGGAGATGTCGGCGTAGGTGACAGCGCGCCTGATGGCGGGCATCGCCGCGTGCACCGCGTCGGTGCGTCTGTCGGACCCTCGGTAGGGCTGGCCGTTGATCTCGGCGGCATCGACCCCGCAGGCCCTTGCCACAGCCGCCACAAGCGAGGGGGTGGCCGGTTTATGACCCGCCTCGACCTGCGCGATCAGGCTGCGGGAAACATTGGCCCTGGCCGCCAGGCCGGTTTGGGTGAGCCCTCTGCGTTTACGCGCCCTGGCAATTCGACGCCCAGTGCTTTCATTCTGACCGCCGCCCAGATCGGGGTTCCATTCATGCCTGGCCATCTCACCACCTTCTCTCGCTCACGCGACGTCTTCACGATAGCGGCCTGAGCATTTCACCGAGATGAACATTCCCAACGACCGGTTCACTTTCCAAGAGGTCTATGCCGGTTCTGCGGTGAATCATAAGAGCCGGATCGGAGCGGTGATGAACAGGGTCTGCGCGCGGTGGACGGCGGCGCGTTCGGCATGGCGAGAAGCCGGTACGCCTGGCGATATCGCGAGCATCGACTCCACGACCGGCGTACCGCGAGCGAGGCCGGGCGGCGCCCCGCCGGCCCTGACTTTCGGCAGGTCGCCGGGGAAGAACGCGTTTCCGAGCCCACCGCGAAGTACGATCGATCAATGACCGAAATGACCGAAACCACGCCCGGCTGGCTCTCTCCCGAAGAGCTGGAGTCGACCCGCGCACGAATGCCGATCCTCTACGTCGACGCCGTGCCGGTGCGAGTCGACGAGGCCGGAGTGGTCACGCATGTCGGCCTGCTGCTGCGCATCGGAGCGGACGGGACGGTCAGCCGCGCCCTCGTCTCCGGCCGGGTGCTGCACCACGAGCGAGTCCGCGACGCGCTCATCCGCCATCTGGAGAAGGACCTCGGCCCGACGGCACTGCCCAACATCCCCGCCTCTCCGCAGCCGTTCACCATCGCCGAGTACTTCCCGACGCAGGGCGTCACGCCCTACCACGACCCCCGGCAGCACGCGGTCTCCCTCGCCTACGTCGTCCCGGTCGTGGGTGACTGCCGCCCCCGGCAGGACGCCCTCGACCTTGTCTGGTTCACTCCCGAGGAGGCCTCGTCACCGCTGGTGCAACAGGAGATGCTCGGCGGTCAGGGCACCCTGCTGAAGCAGGCCCTCGCCTACGTCGGCCGCCTCTCCTGACCTTCCGACGGCGGAAATCGCTGTGCCCCCTCTCTGTGCCAGGCTCAGGCAGCGGCCTCAACGCGCTGTCCCTGCCACTGCCACCGCACCTGATTCGGAGAGGCTCAGCGGGTGCGGCTGGCCAGGAAGCGGCGCCATTCCGGACGGGTTCGCGCGAGTGCTCGCAGCGAGGCCGGAACCTGGGGCCTGGGGTCGTTGCGGTCCAGGCGCAGTTCGGTGAGCGCGGTCAGCTCACCCAGCCATTCCGGCAGCTCGGCCAGCCGGTTTCCCTGCAGATCGAGCTTGGTCAGGGGGGTGAGGGCCCGCATCGACGTGGGAAGGGCGGTCAGCTTGTTCTTGCCCAGGCTGAGGGACCTGAGGGCGGTGAGTTTGCCGATCGACTCCGGTAGCTCGGTCAGCCCGGTGTTCCACAGGCCGAGAGAGGTGAGGGCGGTGAGGTTCCCGATCGACTCCGGCAGGCCGGTCAGTGGGACGCATCCCATATCGAGACGCTCCAGAGCGGTCAGCTCGCCCAGCCACGGAGAGAGGTCGGCGGGTCGGCTGTATGTCAGGTCCAACCAGGTGAGGGCGGTGAGACGGGCCATCGACGCCGGGAAACAGGCCGGCCCGGCGTACCACATGCGGAGCCTGGCGAGCCGGGTGAAGTCGCCGATCCACTCGGGCACCTCCTCCAGGTCATGGAGGTTGCTCAGGTCGAGTTCCGTGAGACCGGTGAGCTCGCGCATCGAGTCGGGGAGGTGGCACAGTCCGGTCACCGAGACATTGAGGTGGATCAGTCCGGTCAGCTCGCCGATCCATTCGGGCAGGGCGGTCAGCTCACGGTTGCCCCCGAGGTTGAGCTCGGTCAGCGCGGGCAGGTCGGTCAGGAACCGGGGAAGCTCGGTCAACCAGTTGGATCTCAGGCGCAGCACCCGCAGACCGGGAAGCTCGGCCACCTCCTCGGGAACCCGGAGCAGGCCGAGACCCGACAGGTCCAACGTGTCAGATCCCTCGCGCAGGTACGTGTTCATCCGCCGCCGAGCGGTCCGAAGCACGGAATCCACTGCTGCCACCCTGGTTTTCTCCTTGCCGCCAACAAGATGTGATCGGCGATCACGGTAGCGATGAGGACTTGCGACCCGGTTGTGGGTCATTGAACTTGTTTCGCCCTCGGGGTGCGGGGCCGCCGGTCACAGCATGATCGCGAGTTCGGCGAGGTATCGCCGGTACGCGGTGAAAAGCGCGCCGCCGGAAGCGGTGGCCTCCTTGGGCAGGCCCTCCCACCGCGAATCATGCGGGCCGTGCGACCATGACAGCGAAGGTGACGGCGGAACGAGGAAGCCGGTGTGAACCCGGCGCGGTCCCGCCACTGTGATCGGCGAGCGGACCCCGACATCGCCACTGCCCGGGTACGGGTGGGAAGGCCGGGCGAGCTTGGACCCGAGAGCCAGGAGACTCACGCCGTCGCCTCCTCAGCGAAATTGGGGCGGAACTCCCCAAGAGAGGAAGGCGGTTGCCATGCCGTGCGACTCACCCGCCGGTGCTCCGCCCGGACTGCTGCCCGCCGCCCCGGCCGTGGTCGCCGGCGCGGTCGCCGACGTCCGCGCCATCGGCGGCTACTTCGGGATCGAGACAGGCGAGGCCGAGGCCGGATGGCGACCGTTCACCGATCTGTGGACGGCTCCGGGCGTCCTGGAGGCGAGAATCCACGACATGGCCGGACGGCTGGGCACCACCGAGCATCGGGTGGCCGCCTCGATCCTGTTCCAGGGCCTGGCCGCCCGCCTGTGGTCACCGTCCATCGGCGCCGTGGTCGCGCACGACCTGCTCATCGACCTGGCCCCCGAGCACCTGTACTGGCGGCCGGCCCCCGACCCGCTGCCGCTGCGAGCCACCCGGCTGTCCGGCTGGGGCGTCCGCGACCCCGCGCGGATCGCCGAACCGGTCTACCGCAGCATCATGGCCGAGATGCTGGAACCGCTCGCGGAGGCGGTCCGGCGGATCGTGAAGATCGCGCCGGGGCTGTTGTGGGGCAATGCGGCCTCCGCACTGGCCGGAACCATCGGCGCCTTCACCCACCGACGGCCCGACCTCACCGCGAAGGCCGTGCGGCTGGGCCGCGAACTACTGGACCGGGATCTCCTGCGCGGCACCGGCGAACTGACCGAGCCCGTACCCGGCCGTCCCTTCTTCGTCCGTCGCAGCTGCTGCCTGTACTACCGCCTGCCCGGCGGCGGCATGTGCGGTGACTGCGTCCTGTTGCCGGCCCGCCGGCCACCAACCCACCCCCCTGGCTGACGCTCTTCGTTTCGCGCCTTCCCAGTCCAGTTCGCCTGGAGGTGGTCAGCTACGTCCGACGACGCCGAGGATGCCCGGCTTGGTGAAGTCGACGGTGATCTTCTCTCCGTACTCGTTGTACTCGGAGCGCCACGCCTCGACCGGGACGATCCCCGGCTCCAGCAGCTCCATTCCACTCAGCAGCTCGGCCAGCTGTTCCGGGCCGCGCGAGGTGAGCGCCCCCGCGCTGGTCGAGCGGTAGACCTGCTGCCCGGCCTCGTGCACCTCGGCGCTGACGTTGGCCTCGAAGGCGTGCGTGACGATCAGATGGCTACCCGGGGCCAGCCGTTCGCGGATCGTGGTGATGATGTGAGCGACCAGGGCGTCGTCGGGAATGAAGTGCAGCATCGAAATCAGCAGCACCGCGACGGGCTGGGTGAAGTCGACGGCGCTCTCGATCTGCGGGTCCGTCAGGAGCTTCTCGGGTTCCCGCATGTCGCCCTGGACGACAGAGGTGAGGTGGTTGTCCTCCAGGAGCGCACGGCCGTGCACCAGGACGATGGGGTCGTTGTCGACATAGACCACCCGGGTGTCGGGCGCGATGCGATGGGCGACCTGGTGCACGTTGTCCTGCGTCGGCAGTCCCGACCCGATGTCGAGGAACTGCCGCACGCCCTGGCGCACGAGCAGATCGACGACTCGCGAGAGGAACGCCCGGTTCGCCCGGGTCATCTCGCGGATACCGGGCACCACCCGCATGAACTGTTCCGCGGCCGCCCGGTCGGAGGCGAAGTTGTCCTTGCCTCCGAGGTAGTAGTCGTACATTCGAGCGACACTTGGGGTGTTCGGGTCGACACCCGCTGGAACATCTTCTTGCTCGCCCATACCCTCGTCCTTCATCGCCTTTGGGAAGGATATGGGAATTCCATAAAACTGTGGATCTTTACTGACAAACCATATACGACCGAATTCCCAGGGCGATCGCGGCACCGGCGAGCGACACCCGCGCGGACCGGCGGACGGCCACCGTGTGATCGGAAGTCGTACGCGGCCCACGCGCGCTTTCCGGATTCGGCGGGCCTGCCGGCGGCTACCCGTCCCGCTCGATCGACCCGGAGTTGCTCTCGGTGCTCCGGTAGCTCTGGTGGCCGGGCTCCCAGGTCCAGGTCTCCGTGCGGCCACCGTTCGTGATGGTCAGCGTGCCGGCGGGATCATAGTACGGCGACTCGGGGGACCAGGGTGGAACGGGGTCGGCGTACGCGACCGGCGTGGCGAACGCTACCGCCGAAGCGGCGAGAGCGGCGGTGACGAGATAGCGGGAAATGGACATTTGCTCCCCCAAAAGACATAAACGGTACAGCGGGGATATTGCCGGATATAAGGCAAAGAGAACCACGCCGATGATCAAGACTCTGACCGATTCGTATTCGGCACGGCCGCCCGCTCCGGGACCGCTCATCCCGGCGAGAACCGGCGGGTCTCCGCCGAGAGCCTGATCGTCGACGGCGGGCATCCGGTCATCCGGGTATCCCACCGGATTCCACTCGGGCCCGGCCGCACTGGACCGATCCCACTTGGTGGGAGCTTGGCGCCCGGCATGAGCGAGCGAGGCCTCGGCCACTCGGTCGCCCTCGGAAGCTGTGAGCCAAGACGACGGCGCGAAGGACACCAAGTCTCCACCAAGGAGCGTCGGCCAGCCTGACGGTGTCCAACCATCTGGCCCTGCACACCAGGTCGGGGCCCTTCTCCCAGGAGAATCTCAATGGCGCGCGGTCTGTCCACCAACCACAACGAGACCCTCGTCCCCGCAGACGGCCTGTCCACCAACCACAACGAGACCCTCGTCCCCGCAGACGGCCTGTCCACCAACCACAACGAGACCCTCGTCCCCGCAGACGGCCTGTCCACCAA
>NZ_JBEOWJ010000046.1:48815-76251 GCF_040295965.1 Streptosporangium sp. NPDC002544
CCACAGCGAGACCGTCCTCTAGGACAGCCGATCATCGACCGCCGTTCCTCGCCGGAAACGCTCCGGCGAGGAGCGGCGGGTTCAAAGACGTCCCTGCTGAATCCATGGACCACCACAGACGACGAGCAAGATAGGTGAAACGGATGCCGGTGCGCGGATTGCTGCCGCGTCTTCCACGACGGACCTGGCTCATTCTCAGCGGCGATGCCGTGTCCGCGCTCGGCACGGGGATGACACTGCCCTTCTTCCTCATCTACCTGCACCGCATGCGGGATATCGACCTTGCCCTGGCAGGGCCGATCTTCTCGATGATCGCGGCCGCGGGACTCATCGGAAACCCTCTCGGCGGTCTGCTCTCGGATCGCTTCGGCGCGCGGCAGACCAGCGTGGCGGGCCTTGTCATCGTCGCCGCAGGAACCACGGGTCTGGCGGTCATCCAGTCGGCCTTGCAGGGATTTCTCGCGGCCGGGGTGTACGGGCTCGGCATCGCGATCACGGCACCGGCCTTCCAGTCACTTCTCGGCGGCTCGGTGCCCGCGGAGCTACGGGCGCAGGCCTTCGCGGTCCGGCAGGCCGCCGTCAACGCCGGTGCCAGCGCCGGAGGGCTGGTGGCAGCGTTCGTGGTGAGCTTCTCGTCGTTGCGAAGCTTCGTGATCCTCTACCTGTTGGACGCGGCGACGTTCCTGATCTTCGCCATGCTGATCGCCCGGTTCACCCATAATCCTCCGCAGATCCAGAAAACGCCGATCACCGCCGTCGCGGGCGGGTATCGCGAGGTGGTTTCGAACCGGATGCTGCGAAGGATCTGGGTTCTGGTGGTGGCCGTGGTCGTGTGCGGGTTCGTGGCCTACTACACCGCCTATCCGATCTACGCCACCGAGGTCGGCGGGCTCGACGCCGGAGGCCTGCGCTTCACCTTCATCGTGCAGACCTGCATGGTCGTGGTCGCCCAGCTCTTCGTGCTCCGTCTCATGACCGGCCGGCGCCGAACTCGCGGGTTCGCGCTCTGCGCCGTGCTGATGGCCGCGGCGTGGGCGACGGTACTGGTCACCCCGCTACTGGGAGGCGGCGGGATCGCCCTGACCGGATTCACGATCGCGCTGACGCTGTTCGCCATCGGGGAGGCATTCCTCGCCCCGACCATCCCGCCGATCATCAACGATCTCGCCGACGACTCGAACAGGGGACGGTACAACGGGGCGTACACCCTCGCATGGACCAGTGGTTACGTCGTCGGCCCCGGATTGGCGGGTATGGCGCTCGGCGCCGGCTACGGTTCGGCGCTCTTCATGGTGCTGGTGGGGGTGCTCGTCCTGGTGGCCGGCCAGGCGATCCGGCTGGAGCGGTTCCTTCCCCCGTCGGTGAACGGGGTCTCCGCCGAAGCGGCTCCCATCGAGGCGGTCGAGGTGGCACAGGAGCGCGGCTCGCATGACGGCTGAAGAGACACCCGCCATGACGGACCTCGACCTCTCCCGTGAGCACGAGCGGGCAGGCCGCTATGCGGAGGCGTACGACGGCGTCATGGTCGCCGTCCGCGATCTCACCGGCGGCGCCCGCGCGGGCCACCCGGACGCCGATGGCGATCTCGCCGACGCCCTGATGCTCGCGAGCCGGCTGTGCCGGCGCCTCGGACGCCACGATGAGGCCGAACGCCACCTCGAACGCGCGGCCGTGGTCACCCGGACGGGCGATCCGGAGATCCGGCTACGGGTGACCGTGGACCGCGCCGACCTGCTGCGGGCCAGGGGGCGCTACGGCGACGCCGACGTGATGCTCAGGAACGCGCTGGTCCTGGCGGAGGAATCCTGCGGCCCTGACTCCCTCGCCGTCGTCCGGGTCTGCAACAGCCTGGGCGTACTTCACAAGTACACCGGTCGGTTCGACGAGTCCGAGCGGTCGTACCAGCGCGCTCTGAAGATCGTCGAAGCCCTGCACGGCGCGGACCATCCTTACCTCGCCGACATCAATCACAACCTCGGCGGGCTGAACCACGCACGCGGCACCCACGCGCTCGGCGAGCCCTTCGCCCGCCGCGCGGTGGAGATCCGGCGGCTGGTACACGGCCCCGCCCATCCTGAGGTCTCCGGCGACCAGGTGGCGCTCGCCGCGATCCTGCGCGAGCTCGGCAAGGAGGAGGAGGCCGAGCGGCTGCTGCGCGAGGCCCTCGCCGTCTTCGAGGAGCACTTCGGGCCCGAGCACTACGAGGTCGCGTCGACGCTGAACAACCTCGCCGCGTTCCAGTACACCAGGGGGGATCTGGAAGCGGCTGCGGCGACCTATCGCAAGGTGCTCACGATCAAAGAAGAGCTTCTGGGCGAGAACCATCCCGAGCTGGCCGTGGCCCTGAACAACCTCGCGGCGACCCTGCGCGGGAGCGGCCGGCCGAATGAGGCCGTGACGTTCCTGGAGCGGGCGCTGAACCTGCTTGACGGCGTGGTGGAGCGGGACCAACCCGTCCGGCTGGCCTGCCTCGGCAACCTCGACGCCTGTCGGCGGTTGATGAGCTCACCGGAAGCCCGGTAAATCAGCGGGCGCGCGTGCGTCGCGCCGGCAGCGGCGCGCACAGCGCCGAAAGGGGGCCCTGACGGGAGTCAACCAGGTGGTCGAGGCCACTGCCAGGGTTTGCAGTGGATTCCAAGCTCTCCTCAAGGGAGATCGGTGATTGTGATTGCGTTCAAACCGCTCGGTTCCGCAGTCCAGAACCAAGCCGCCCCCACAGGAAGACGCCCATGTCACGCCAGCCCGCACGCGGCCTGTTCATCCACTACGACGAGCCAACTCTCCGCGGAGCCTCTCCACGATGATGTGATGGGGCGGTCGCGCGGGGTGGTGATCGATGTTTTCGGCGGATGCGTATCCTCGTGACGACGCCGTGCCCGCAGTCGGTACTGAATCATTCCTTCTCCCCCTCACGCACCGCACACGGGCGCCGACCCCGGCATGGTCGGCCTGGTCCTCCCGATGACCGCGGTCGTGGGATCCGTCGGAAATCCCGTTGCCGGTCCGCCCGCGAGTCGTCCTGATTCGCGGAAGACCGGCGTGGGCACGCTTGCGCGGCAGGCTGCGGCATCACCATGTCCGAACTCCGGAAGTGGCACGTGCCAGGTCCGGGCCTGCCGACGCTCGATGCTGAGTGGGCATTAATGGTGGCATTTCGGGTTCTTGGAGCGTTCGAAGTAATCGGCGCCGGAGGGCCGGTGAACCTCGGGGCACCACGACAGCGTTCGGTTCTCGGGCGATTACTGGTCGCCCGCGGCCAGGTCGTGCCGATCATGCGCATGATCGACGACCTGTGGGGCGGCCACCCGCCGGGAAGCGCCGTCACCTCGGTGCACGCCTACGTCTCCAACCTACGGCGCGTCCTGGAATCGGACCGCGCGGCGGGCACCCCGCCCCAGGTGCTGGTCACGGTCTCTCCCGGCTATGCCATACGGAGCAAGGAGGCGGACGCCTGGCGGTTCGAGGACATGGCTCGGCGGGGAGCCGCGTTCCTGGGCGCAGGAGACGCCCGAGCGGCTCTGCGCGAGCTCGACGCGGCAATCGAGATCTGGCGGGGACCGGCGTACGCCGAGTTCGCCACGGCCGACTGGGCGCTGTCCGAGATCGCCCGCCTGGACGAGTTGCACACCATGGCCGTCGAGCACCGCGCGGCCGCGGCGATCACACTCGACTCGCCGGGCACCGTGATCGCCGACCTGCGCGCCCACCTCGCCGAACACCCGCTACGGGAGGAGGGATGGCGGCTGCTCGCGATCGCCCTCTACCACCAGGGCCGGCAGGGGGACGCGCTCGTCGCACTCAGACAGGCCCGCCACACCCTCGCCGAGGAACTCGGCGTCGACCCGAGTCCGGCGCTGCAACGGCTGGAAGCCGACATTCTCTCGCAATCTCCCGAGATCGCGCGGCCGGTCGCCGCGAACAAGCCGTTGGAGCACATGACCTCCTCCACAACGTTGTCCTCGCCGGAGAGACTCCGCCGGGTAAGGGCCGAGGCGGGTCCGGAGACCCTCGGCCCGATCTTCGGCAGGGAGAGGGAACTGGCCCTGCTCGCCGGGATGTCCCGGGGCATCGCGCTGATCAGCGGTGAGGCGGGCATAGGAAAGTCCGCCCTGGTGGAAGCGGTCGTCGCCGGACACTCGCGCTCTGGTCGGCAGGCCGCCGTCAGCCGCTGCCCGGAGACCGGCGGAGCTCCGGCCGGATGGGCGTGGGTGGAGATTCTGCGTACTCTCACGGCTCGCGTGGCCCCCGCCGAGGCGGTGGCCGCGCGGATCCGGCGGCTGCTCGCCGATCCGGATGCCCCGTACCCCGTCCACGGCGACGCGGACCTCACCGCCGAGCGGTTCCGGTTCCGCCGCGACCTGGCGGCGTATTTGGCGGAGGTGGCCCGGGTCTCCCCGCTACTGCTCGTCCTCGACGACTTGCACCGGGCCGACGATGAGACGCTGGCCATCTTCGTGGACCTGGTTTCCGAGCTGAGGGACGCCGAGGTCCTCATCGTCGGCACTTTCCGCGAGGAGGAGGCGGACGGACTCGCGGAGACACTGGCCACGCTGGCCCGCCACGAGCCGCTCCGCATCGTCCTGGACGGGCTCGACCAGGACGCGGCGGAGCGGCTCGTGGCCTCCGTCTCGGGCAGGGCGGTGACGCCTGGCGTGCTTGCCGCCGTAACCGACCGCACCGGCGGCAACCCCTTCTTCCTGCGCGAGACCGCCCGCCTGATCGCCACGGAGGGCGAGGACGCCGCCCTGTCGACCGTGCCCGCGGGGATACGCGACGTGCTCCGGCGCAGGTTCGCCCGCCTGCCCGCGTCCATCCGGGGCGTGCTGAGCGAGGCGGCGGTCATCGGCAGGGACTTCGACATCGACGTGCTGATCGATGTGAACGGCAACGGCGAGGAAGTCGTCGTGGAAGCGGTCGAGGCGGCCCTGACAGCCGGGTTGCTCGTCGAGCCCGAGGGTGGTGGGCTCCGCTTCACCCATGCCCTCACCCGGGACGCGCTCTACGGTGAGATGTCCCGCCTGCGGCAGATCCGCACCCACGGCAGGATCGCCGCGTCTCTCGAACGGCTCCGCCCGCGCGAGGCCGCCGCCGTGGCCCACCACTTCGCCGCGAGCGGGAAGCCCTCGGCCGCCGCTCGCCACTGCGTGCTCGCCACCGAGCGAGCCAAAGGACGCTCGGCGTACCGCGAGGCGGCTTCCCTCTGGGGACGGGCGATCGAATTCGCGGACGAGGAGGATCTGGAACTGCTCGTGCGACGGGTCACCGCTCTGGCGCTCTGCGACGAGCTGGACGACGCCAGGGAGCTGTGGAAGCGGGCGATCCAGCTGGCCCTTCCGCACGCCGACCCCGAGCTGACCGCACGGGTCGTCGGCGTACTGGACAAGCCGGCGGTATACGGCACCGGGGGTGGCGACAAGGGCTTCCAGGAGGTCGTCCAGGTCATCGAGGAGGCGCTCTCCCTGCTGCCCGCGGGCGACCGCGCGGCACGCTGCCTGCTGCTCACCTCACTCGCCTTCGAGGTCGCGGGTTTCGGGGGCGAGGAGGCGACCCGGTTCACCGAGGCAGCGGACGAGGCGCAGGCCACGACCAGGCGGCCGAAGAGCCCGGAGGCGGTGGATCGCGACCCATGCCGTGCACCTCTGTACAGGCAGGCTCCGTCCATGAGCCGCCGGTTTCGCCGAGGCGGCGGAGGCGGGTGACGGGGAAGGGCACCGCGGGCACCACCCCTGGCATCGCGATGTCCCCGCGAAACGATTTCCGGAGGGATTCGAGGACCACCGGAACTCGCCTCGAACATGTTCCTCAGTGTTCGGGCGGCCACCGCCGACCGGCCATTCGCGCGTACCGTGGTCAGGCCCGGTACGGCGGCCTGTACCGATCGGCGGTCAACCCTCGGCTCCAATCGACCGCGTCGAGCGGCGTGGCCGTCTCGACGGGGACTATCAGCCCGGACTTGCCCGGGGCCCCGTCACGCTCGTTCCCACCGTCGGCGGACAGCAGGACGCGGACGTGCTCCCCGAACACCTGCGTCGGCACGTCGTAGAGCGAGAGGGTGCGGCCGGGATCACCGGGGTCGGCGGCTTCCGCGACGAGCTTCAGCCCCGCGGCGGCGACGTAGCGGTACCAACCGAGGGATTCGATGGCGCACCTGCGGATCTCCTCGTTCCCCTCGGCCAGGATGGCCTCGGGGGTGGGATCGGTGATGACCCACTCGGGGACCCGGATGCCGTGCCAGGCGTGCAGCGCGTACCCGTCGGGCCAGGAAAGGGCCGGGCCGGTTTCGCAGTGAAGCCGATGGTCGTCGTCCCGGAGGATGGCGACGGGACGTTCGGACAGGACCACCGTCCCGTTCAGCGGGATCCACCAGCCGAGGTGCCGGCTCGCCTCCGCCAGCGTTTCCAGACGCTCGCCGGGCTCCAGCCCGGCTATCCGGAAAGCGCAGGTGTACAGTGCGATCCAATAGGCCTCGCGCCAGATGTCGAGGATCCCCCACACGTATGTGCAGGTCTCGGACCGGAACTGCTCCCACAGCCGGCCGAGGAGCTGGCCGCCAAGCTGGGCTCTGAGCTGCCGCCAGAGCTGCTCCCAGAGCCGTTCCTTGAGCCGGCTCCGCAACCGGTCCCAGAGCTGGTTGCCCAGCCGGGCCCTCAGCCGGTCGTGCATCTGGTCCTTGAGCCGGTCCTTGAGCTCCTCCTTGACCTGGCTCCTGCTGGAAACCCGCAGGTCGTCGCCGAGCCCGCTCCGGCGGACCTCCACGGACCGCTCCCACGAGGGGTTCGCGGGGGGAAGCCGGTCGAAGGCCGTGACGGTCGACAGACATTCCATCGGGGAGTCGGCCCATATCACGAGAGAGGGGACGTCCAGCCCGGCGGCGCCGTACGCGTGGCGCACGGCCCATTCCGCCCTGTCCTTGTCGACGGCCACGGTGGACAGTCCGTAGTCCATCCACTCGCGGAGCACGGCCTCAATGATTTCCTCGTGTTCAGAGGTGAGATCACCCCCGAAGGCGGATGGACACATGGTGCTCAAGTGTTCTCTCCATTCGCACGTCGGATACGGACAGGACTGACGGATCTCCTGTCACATAACGAGGTCCGAGCCGGACTGTCGGACACCAGCTTCGCCTGCCGTTCTTGGTGGATGCTTGGCGCCCAGCGCACCCGCACCTTGGCTCACGGGGTCGACGTCGCGAATCGTCCGTCGCACGCTCCCGGATGCGGCCTCTGCCGACGCGGCCCGCCGAGTCGCGCTGCCTCATGGCGGGGCCGCGGGCGCGCTCCGCCCTGTGCGCGAGGCTCGAACGCACGGCAAGGCCCTCGGGGACGGTCCTCGCCCCGGCCGAGCGCGGGGCGGCCGTCATCTTGAGGTCAGCGAGGAACCAGCCGACGGGTGAGAGCGCGGGTCAGCTCCTCGATGTCACTTCCCGGCTCGGGCTGGATGTTGCCCTCCACGAACAGGTTGGCAAGACCGTGCATGAGCGCCCACGCCGCCAGGGCGACGGTCCAGTCGGCCGAACCGGGGTGCCTCGCCGTGCCGCGCAGCAGCTGGTGCCCGGTTCGCTCGCGAGCGGCCACGAATTCGGGGTCCCTGGTGTCGAGCAGGTCGGTGGCGCGCATGACCGCGAAGTACGCCCGGTTACCGGTGGCGAAGAGCACGTAGGCGACGCCGAGCTCGGCGAGCCCGCCAACCGCCCGCGCTCGCGCCAACTCGTCGGCCAGCCGATGGTAACCCTCCACGGCTATCGCGGTGAGAAGGCCCGTCTTGTTGCGGAAGTGATGGGTGGGCGCGGCGTGTGAGACATCCACATGGCGGGCCACGTCGCGCAGGCTGAGCGCGGCGGGTCCGTCCTTCGCGATGGCCTCCATGGCAGCGTCCAGCAAAGCTCGTCGCAGGTCACCGTGATGATAAGGATATTTTTGATCACTCCTGCTCACGCGGGCCATACTATCCGGATCCGTGTCCCGGGCAGGAGGACCAACCGTCACGGCCGGGGCACGGCGGTTCCGGGCTCCGCACCGGAATGATCTGCGGCTCCGGCACCGCTCGGGGACGAGCGGCCGACACGATCCGGTACGCCCTCCATTCCTTTCAGGTCGTCCGGCGTCTCTTTCCACAGGCGCGCGTCCGCGCAGATGCGGATCTCGACGACCTCGCTGATGTGCCGTCCTCCGCACCGGTCTCCGGGCACCACCAGGTGCGGCCCGCGCGCGTCGAGGTCGTCGTCGTCCATCCGGACGCCCACCAGCACCGGGACATCGCCGAACTCCGGATCGATCTCCCCCCACGACAGCACCGCGTGATGGCCGTCGCGCCCCAGCACCGACACCAGGAACCGCAGCCGGTCCTTGCGCTCGGAGGCGTCGAAGACCGGCCCGGCCGCGCGGGCCACATCCAGGAGCAGGGGGCCGGTGAAGCGGTGGTGCCGGGTTCCCGACGTGCGGCAGGCGAAGCCGACCTCCACCGTCCGCTGCGGCAAGGCCCGCAGATCGGCCATGCTCAACAGTCCGGGAAGGGACAGGTCGCCCGACAGGCGCAGCCGCCCGCCGGCGCGGACACGATCGGGGACGTCGATCGACATGGGCCTCAGCCCTCCCTCGCCCGTGATCAGGTCATGGACATGGACCTTTACCGCAATATTCCCGCCCTGCGTCTCGATCACACGCATATGCAAGGGTAAATGCACATAACTATGGCAGACACGAGAGCTTGTCGAGATTTCTTCTCGCATCCGCATCCCGCAGAGAGCGAACGCGTCAATTTTTCGGCGTGATCCCTCGCTCCGAATCCTTCCCCGGCCTCTCCCGCAGAGGCTGCTCCCCTCCTTCAGAGGCGGGGAGCGAGGGTGATCGCGTCGAGGAGGCAGGGGGCGAGGGCGGCGGCCTGGGCGCGGATCTCCGCGATCGCGGTGCTCTCGTACAGGCTTCCGCGCAGCAGCGGGCCCAGGGCGAAGATCCGGCCGTCCGGCCGTCCGGCCGCGTCCAGGACCACGCCGCCGGGGCCGGCCTCCAGGCCGAGCCCCAGACGGTCGGGCCGAGCCGTGCCGGTGGCGAGGAGAGCGGCCAGGAAGGGGTCGCGGGCGATGTCGGCGCCGGGGCCGGTGGCGTTGACCAGCCAGCCGACGTCGAGTTCCCTGACCGCGCCGCCGTCGGTGTTCAGGTGGACGCGAAGCCCGCCGGGGCCGGTCACGGCCCGGACCAGTTGCCCGCGCAGCACGTGAAGGCGGCCCGCGGCCCGCAGGGCGGCGATCCGGGCGGCGGTGGCGGGCGGGATCCGATGGCGGTGGACCTCCCAGTAGCGGGCGGCCAGGTCCAGGAACCGCCGCCGGTCATCGAGGGAGAGCCGGGCCCACAGGCTCTGGGTCTGCGGCCGCAGGCCGTCGACCACGCCGCACCAGTCGCCCCCGTTGTCCCTGACCGCGACGCGCACGGCGCGCAGCAGGGCGGCGATGCCCAGCGGCCCGTCCGGGAACGGCGTCGCCACCGGGGGCGGCACGGGATCGGGGTGCGGCCGCGGCAGCAGGGCGTGCCGGGACACCGCGTACACCACCGCATCCGGGTGCGCCCCGGTCACGGTGACCGCCACATCCGCCATCGTCAGCCCGGTTCCCAGCACGAGCGCCGGCGCGCCGTCGCCGACGCGGGCCAGCGCCTCCGGCGCCCACGGGTCGGCGACGTATCGGGGACTCCCGGCCGCCACGACGCGCGGCCAGGCCGCCGGGGCGCGATTGCCCAGCGCCAGGACGACGGCGCCGGCCTCGACGTGCCCACCGCCGGACAGATGCACCCGCAAGCCCGGATCGCCGGTCAAAGCCTCGGCCGTACCGGTCACCCTGCGCACCACCCGGACGGGCCACTCCTCGGCGCCGTCCAGCAGCGCGCGCAGGTAACGCCCGTAGATCCGCCGGGGCAGGTAATCGGAGCCGGAAACCTCCAGCCCCGCATCATGGGCCCAGCGCAGCAGGTGGCCGGCGTCGCCCTCCAGCCCGCTCATCTTGCCGGCGCCGGCGTTGAGCAGGTGGTGGGGATCGACGGTGGAATAGGCCTGCCCCAGCCCGTGCCGCCCGTACCGGTCGATCATCACGACCTCCAGCGGCACGGCGCGCACCCGCGCCTCGCGCAGGAGGTGAACCGCGGCCAGGGTGCCGCTCGCGCCGCCGCCCACGACGGCGACCACTTGAGAACTCGACATGCCACTCACGATAATCCACTAAACATGTAGGTTATATAGGCCATCCCTCTTGTTTCGAGAGCTCATCGGTGGCCACAGCGGGGCGAACCAGGGATGCCGGCGATCTCAACCGCCCCCACCCGGCCGACCGGCGACGTCCACCTCGTGCGCGCCCGCATTGCGCCGACCTCACCGGAGAAACGTGCCCGTCGGGCGACTCCCGGCCCGCCATGACGGCGGCGTCCACCCCGGCACGTGAACGTTCTTTCTCCCCCTCCGAAAACGACGTTTTCGGCTGAAACAAATACGAGCATCGGACTGCGGCCCCCTCGGCCGCCTCCGGACGGCACCGGACTTCACGGAATCGACGGCCGCGATCCATCCCAGGTGTTCGGAAGGGGGACGAGCGGCGATACCGGCCCCGCGGGGACTCTTCAAGATTGAAATCACATCGCCGACGTCGATCCCGTGAAGTCCGGAACGCGCGAGGAATCCATTGACACCAAAGCCGGGACGATGCATCTTTACATCGACAAGTTCGATGTGGCGGACGCGGCAGAGATGACGGACGTCTGGGATTTCCAGCTGTTCAGGCTCTGTTGAGGCCGACTTACCGAGAAGCCCCGCCGCCGAACAATCGCCTCATGATCATCCTACGGATGACAGACCAGGGAGACTTCCTTTGAGCACGGTCATGGACGAGTACGAAGGATCACTGCAGGCCAGCCGTCGGCGTTTCCTCGAAGACGCGGCCGTTTCCGAGATTTCCTCCGCCGTCTCCGACGAAAGGCTGTTCGCCCGCTGGATGCTGCGTTTCAACGCACACGGCGTCCACATGACGCATGACGTGGAGCACTGGATCTCCAGTGCCGGCGCGCGCTGCGGCGAGCTGGGCATGGAGAAGCTGGCGAAGGCGCTGAAGGCGCACGCCAGGGCGGAGGCCGGTCACGACCGGATGATGGTCGACGACGCGAAGGCCATCGCCGGCTGGTGGCAGGAGAGGTTCGGCGAGCCGCTCGACACCGAGCTCCTGCTGGCCACTCCCCCGCTGGCCAGCACGAACTTCTACGCCAAGCTCCACGAAAAGGTGATCTCGGGGCCGAAGCCGTTCCTCCAGCTCGCCATCGAGTACGAGATCGAAAGACTGTCGATCACGATCGGCCCCACCCTGCTCGTCAACTGCCAGCGGGTCTTCGGCCCGGACACGGCGTGCTACAGCTTCCTGGCCGAGCACGTGGAACTCGACGCCGGCCACACCGCCTTCAACCAGCGGCAGCTCGGAGAGCTCCTCAAGCAGTTCCCCGACGCGCTGGACCTGATGGTGGAGACAGGCAAGACCGCGTTGACGTCGTACGCGGCCTTCATGGCCGAATGCCTCGATCTCGCGAAGGCCGACCTGGAATCGGACAAGGTCGGCGCGTGAGCGCTCAGCCGCTCGAACAGGAGCTGCGCTTCCCGATCCCCGAGACCAGGATGTGGCGCGAGGCGGGTTCCGTGGACACCGGGGAAGGCCTGATGGTCGACCTTCGGGTTCACCGGCAGTCACCCTTCGAGCAGCCGGCGGAGTGGCTGGAGGCGGTCCGCCGGTTCCGTGCGTGGGTCCTGTACGACAACGGCAGTAGACCGAGCTTCCGGGTCGCCGACACCGACTACGTCGACGCGCAGAGTCTCGACCTGGGCTCCTACCATCTCATCGCCTATCTGGAGGGCGGTACGGAGATCGTCGGCTGCGCCCGCCTGGCACCCCCGGGGCTGGCGCCCCGTTTCCAGACTCGGTGCCACCTCGGTGACCGGGAGTACGCCGACATGCTCGCGAACATGCAGGTTCCCGCCGCGTCGGTGTTCGAAGCCGGTCGGCTGGCCACGGCTCCCGAGCTGCAGGGCCAGGGATTGGGCAGCTGGATGGTGAACGCGGTCGTCGCGGCCGGCCACGCCCTGGGTGCCTCCCTGTTGCTCAGCACGTCCGGCACCGGCCAGGGGCAGCACCTGCTGTTCGGCCGCCTCGGCTGGCAGGCGTTCCCGGACACGGACAAGTTCTCCGCCCACTACCAGGACACCGTACGCGTGATCGCACACCGGCTCAGCCTCGGGCTCACCGCGGCGGAACTGCGGCGGCACATGGACAACCTCTCGGCCGAGGGCACCGCCCACATCCAGGGGATGCGCCTCTGACCCCGCTCCGCCTTCGGTGCACGACCTCAGTCCGCGGGGACTCGGTACCCCGCTCCCCGCGGGCGAGAGGCCGCTCGATCAGGAGTTCGCCGGGCCGGGGATCCCCGCACCGGCTCCCCGCCCGCGGGCGTTCCGGAGCCGGGACGCCCGCAGGAAGGCTCCCGGTCAGCCGGCCGTCTTCTCGGGGGAGCCGACCGAGCGGAGGACCGCGTCAGGGATGACGAGGTCGGCGCGGGAGCGGGTGGTGGCGACGAGGTCCGCGTTGCGCTGGTCGGTGCCCAGCACCCAGGCGACCGCGTCGTCGCGATCCTTGCCGAAGTACTCGTGGCGGGAGACGAGGCGGCGCACCCGCTCGTCGGGGCCGAGGTCGCAGTACCAGACCTCGTGGAGCCGCGGCCGTACGCGTGACCAGTCGCCCTGGTCGAGCAGCAGGTAGTTCCCCTCGGTGACGACGAGCCTGGCGGCCCGGGTGACCGGGATACTGCCGGCGACCGGCTGCTCCAGGTCGCGCTCGAAGGCCGGCGCGTAGACCACGTCGTCCTCGTCCTCGCGCAGGCGGCGGAGGAGTGCCGCGTAGCCGGCGGCGTCGAAGGTGTCGGGCGCCCCCTTGCGGTCGCGGCGCCCGAGCCTGTCGAGCTCGACGTCGGCGAGGTGGAAGCCGTCCATCGGCACGTACGCCACCCACTCCCGCGCCGGCAACCCCTCGGGAGGCACCGGGCGCAGCATCTCGACCAGGTGCTCGGCGAGGGTGGTCTTGCCGGCCCCCGGACCGCCGGTGATGCCCAGCAGCGCGCGGTGCCCCTCCCGTACGAGGGAGCGGGCCCGAGCGGCGAGTTCGTCGAGGGAGGTCATCTCCCCGAACCTAGCCGAGCCGCCCCCCGTCCTCCAGCCCGGGTCGTCCGGCTGACCCGGCGGGGTCAGCCGGAGTCGGCGTTGAAGGAGAGTTCCGAGGTCACCCGGTAGCGGTCGCCCCGGTAGATCGAGCGGGTGAACTCGACGATCCGGCCGCCGACGTCGCGGGTGGTGCGCTCGAAGAGCAGGGCCGGGGCGTGCTGGGGGACGTGCAGCAACTTGGCCTCGGTCTCGTCGGTGACCGTGGGCTCTATCGTCTGCACCGCGGTGCGGACGTCGACGTTGAAACGTTCCCGGAGGAATCGGTAGAACGACCCCGACTCCATGTCGGCCGGGACGAGGCCGTCGACCAGGGCGTGCGGCAGGTGGATGCGCTCGATCGCCATGGGCTCGTCGTCGACGACGCGTAGCCGGACGACCCTCAGGACGGGGTCGGCGGGAGAGAGCTGGAGCCGGGAGGCGAGCCGCGCGCCCGCGGGGGCGGAGCCGAACTCCAGGATGCGGCTGAGCCAGTTGCCCTCGGCGGGTGGCGCGTAGAACGAGTTGCCCGTCGTCGACGCCAGCGCCTGGGTGACCCGGTGCGGCCCGGTGAAGGTGCCGCGCCCCCGCTCGCGGACGAGCAGCCCCGACCTGACCAGATCGTCGATCGCCGCGCGCACCGTGGGCCGGGAGACTCCGAGCTCCCTGCAGAGATCCCGCTCCGAGGGGATCGCCTCGCCCGGTTTCATGTCGGCGATGAAGTCGAGCAGGACATCGCGCACCCGGTCGCGCTTGAGCCCGGACCTCATGTTTAGCGTCACGCCCCCACCTTACCTAGACCTTACCTATTTGTTACCAGTCGTCCGAGAAAAAACAAGCCTTGACGACGGAACTGGTAAGAGCCACCCTATGCGGAGCAGGCCAATTACTTACCAATACATGACCTCTGGGAGTACCGATGGGGCATCGCCTCCGCGCCACCGCGGCAGTGCTGACACTCGCCGCCGGCCTCACCGCATGCGGCTCCGCCGAGCCGTCACCCTCCGCGGACTCGCCCGGCTCGGCCGGCACCGGGAAGGGCGCCACGAACCTGACCGTGTGGGTCATGCGGGACAGCTTCTCCGACGCCCTGCTCGACCGCTTCCGCACCGACTATCTGGCGGCCCACCCGGACGTCACCCTCGACATCCAGGTCCAGGAGTGGGACGGCATCGGGCAGAAGGTGACCAGCGCCCTGGCCAGCAATGACGCCCCGGACGTCATCGAGGTCGGAAACACCCAGGTCGCCGAGTACGCCGCCAGCGGCGGGGTGAAGGACCTCACCGACAAGGTCGCCGACCTGGGCGGCGGCGACTGGCTGCCCGGCCTGGCCGAACCGGGCAGGATCGACGGGCGCCAGTACGGCATCCCGTGGTACGCCGCCAACCGGGTGGTGATCTACAACAAGGACCTGTTCGCCAAGGCGTCCATCACCGCCCCGCCGAAGACGAGGCAGGAGTGGCTGGAGATCACGGCCAACCTCAACAAGGGCGGCGACCAGGGCATCTACCTGCCCGGCCAGAACTGGTACACCCTGGCGGGATTCATCTGGGACGAGGGCGGCGACCTCGCGGTCAACGAGGGCGGCACCTGGAAGGGCGGCCTCGGCACCCCCCAGGCGCTGGCCGGCATCGAGTTCTACCGGACCCTCCAGGCGCTGGGCAAGGGCCCCAAGGACTCCGACGAGGCCAAGCCGCCACAGGCCGACGTCTTCGCCAAGGGCGACGTCGCCCAGCTCATCTCCGCGCCCGGTGGCGCGGTGGCGATCGAGAAGGCCAATCCGGAACTGAAGGGCAAGCTCGGGTTCTTCCCGATCCCGGGCAAGACCGCCGACAGGCCGGGCGCGGTGTTCACCGGCGGCTCCGACCTGGTCATCCCCGAGGCCTCGAAGAACCACGAGGCGGCCTACCAGGTGGTCAAGGCACTGGCGGGCGAGAAGTTCCAGGTCGACATGGCCAAGGAGATGAGCTACGTGCCCAACCGCGTCTCCCTCGCGGGCGCGCTGAGCGGCAACGAGGCGACGGCCGCGATGGCGGCGGGCGCCGCAGGTGGACACGCCACCCCCAACTCCCCCAACTGGGCCGCGGTCGAGGCCAAGAACCTGATCAAGGAGTATCTGACCAGGGTGCTCACCGGGGGTGACGCCGCCACCGAGGCCGCCAAGGTGGACCAGGGCATCGCCGAGATCCTCAACACCAAGTCCTGACACCCGACCACCCGGCTTCCCCGCACCGTCCGCACAACCCGTGCCGGTCCGCGCAAGCCTCACCCCCCCCGTACCGTCCGCTCCGAGGAGTGCCATGCCCGCTGCCTCCCAGGCCCCGCCCCGGCGGCGTGCCCGTGACCGGGACGCCACCGCACCCGCGCCGCCCGCGCCGCGACCCGGCGCGCGGCCGTCCCGGCTGAATGGCCTCTGGCCCTACCTGCTGATCGCGCCCACCCTGGCGGGCACCGCCTACCTGCTGCTCTACCCGCTGGTCCGCAGCGTCGTCATCTCCTTCCAGCACTTCAGGACCGGCGAGTTGATCCGCGGCGGGGCGGCGTTCGTCGGCCTGGACAACTACACGCGGGTGCTCGGGGGGGCGGAGTTCTGGGCCGTGGTGCGCAGGACCCTGCTCTGGACCGCCGTCAACGTCGTCCTCATCATGGTCGTCTCCACCGCGGTGGCACTGATGATCGCCCGGCTGGGCCGCAGGATGCGGCTGGCCGTGATGGGCGGCCTGGTGCTCACCTGGGCGACCCCCGTCCTCGCCGCCACCACGATCTTCCAGTGGCTCTTCCAGTCACGGCTGGGGGTGGTCAACTGGCTGCTGGTCACCTTGGGGTTCGAGTCCTTCAGGGACTACACCTGGTTCGCCCACGGCACCTCCACCTTCGCCATCCTGGTCGCCCTGGTCGTCTGGCAGTCCGTGCCGTTCGCCGCGCTCACCCTGTACGCGGGCCTGACCACCATCCCCGCCGAGCTGTACGAGGCCGCGCGGATCGACGGCGCGAGCGGGCGGCAGGTCTTCACCACCGTCACCTTCCCCATCCTGCGGCCGCTCTTCGGCCTGATCACCTCGCTGGAGGTGATCTGGGTGTTCAAGTGCTTCGCCCAGATCTGGGCGATCAGCAAGGGCGGCCCGGAAGAGGCCACCACCACCCTGCCCGTCTACGCGTTCCAGGTCGCACAGTCACTGCACAGGTACGACCTCGGCTCGGCGATCTCCAGCCTGACCGTGCTGATCCTGATCGCCCTCCTGATCACCCATCTCCGGCGGATGCTCAAGCACGAGGGAGAGCACCTGTGACCGTCCCGCTGCGCCGCGTACCGCTGAACCTCGCGGCCCTGACCGTGCTGGCCGTCTCGGTCTTCCCCGTCTACTGGATGGTGCTGACCGCGTTCAAACCCACCAGGGACATCCAGTCGCAGACCCCGACCTTCTGGCCCGCCCACCCCACCCTGGAGCACTTCGCGACCGCGGTGAGCGCCGACGGTTTCTGGACGTTCTGGGGTAACAGTCTCACCGTCACCGCGAGCGCGGTGCTGCTGGCGCTGGTGGTCGCGCTGCTCGCCGCGTTCGCGGTGGCCCGGATGCGCTGGCGCGGGCGCAGGGCGTTCGTCCTGATGGTCTTCATCGCCCAGATGGCCCCCTGGGAGGCGCTGCTGGTGTCGATGTTCATCATCGCCCGCGACACCGGGATGCTCGACAGGCTGTCGATGCTCACCCTGATCTATTTCATGACGACGCTGCCGTTCACCATCGTGACCCTGCGCGGGTTCCTCGCCTCGATCCCTCCCGAACTGGAGGAGGCGGCGCTGATGGACGGGTGCGGCAGGATGGCCGCCTTCCGCCGGGTGGTCCTGCCGCTGCTCGCCCCCGGCCTGATGTCCACCTCCCTGTTCGGCTTCATCACCGCGTGGAACGAGTTCGCCTTCGCCAACGCGCTGATCATCAAGAACCAGGACGACCGGACGCTGCCCGTCTGGCTCTCCTCCTTCAGCAACGTCTTCGGCACCGACTGGGGCGCCACCATGGCCGCCTCGACCCTCTTCATGCTGCCGGTGCTGCTGATCTTCCTCGTCCTGCAGCGCAGGGTCACCTCAGGGATGATCGCCGGCGCCGTCAAGGGATAGGTCCCACCGTCCGTCCACAGGCGCGCCCTTCCGGGGCGCCGTGAAGGGAAGACCAACGTGATCATTCCGAGGCCACGGGAAGTGGTCGTCGACGGGGGCTCCGTCGCGTTCCGGCGGGACCTGCTGCGGCTCATGCCCGACGATCCGTCCCTCGAC
The DNA here is from genome assembly GCF_040295965.1 of Streptosporangium sp. NPDC002544. Taxonomy (NCBI): domain Bacteria; kingdom Bacillati; phylum Actinomycetota; class Actinomycetes; order Streptosporangiales; family Streptosporangiaceae; genus Streptosporangium; species Streptosporangium sp. NPDC002544. The sequence continues at coordinate 66,298 of NZ_JBEOWJ010000046.1, forward strand.
GAGGAGGGCTACCGCCTCGACATCTCCCCCTCGGGCGTCGAACTCACCGCCGGTGGCCCGGCCGGCCGCTTCTACGGCTCGCGGACCCTCGCCCAGCTGGGGCCCGAGGTGCCGTACGGGACGATCGAGGACCGTCCGAGGTTCGCCTGGCGCGGGGTGATGCTGGACGTCGCCCGGCACTTCATGCCCAAGGCGTTCGTCCTGCGCCTCGTCGACCTGCTCGCCGAGCACAAGCTCAACGTGCTGCACCTGCACCTGACCGACGACCAGGGGTGGCGGCTGGAGATCGAGCGCCATCCCAGGCTCACCGAGGTCGGCGCCCGGCGCGGGGGGTTCTACACGCGACAGGACATCCGGGAGATCGTCGCCTACGCGGCGGAGCGCTTCGTCACGGTGGTGCCCGAGATCGAGATGCCCGGCCACGCCCAGGCCGCCATCGCCGCCTACCCCCACCTGGGCAACGACCCGTCCCGCCGGCTGGAGGTCTGGTCGGAGTGGGGCATCAGCGAGCACGTCCTCAACCTGGAGGAGTCCACGGTCCGCTTCTGCCAGGACGTGCTCGACGAGGTCTGCGACCTCTTCCCCAGCACGTACGTGCACGTCGGCGGGGACGAGTGCCCCACCACCGAGTGGGAGCGCAGCCCGGCGGCGCGGCGGCGGCTGGCCGAGCTGGGGCTGGCCGGACCGCGGGACGCGTGTGCCTGGTTCATCGGCCGGATGGCCGCCCACCTGGAGAAACACTCGCGCAGGCTGGTCTGCTGGGACGAGCCCGACCGCGCGCCGACGCCCGGCACGACGGTCATGGTCTGGCGGGACGAGCAGGCCGACCGTGGTGACAACGAGATCATCCTGGCGCCGCACACCCGGACGTACTTCGACTACCGCCCCTCGGCCGCCCCCTTCGACGAGCAGCCGGCCGAGTCGGACTCACCGACGGTCCAGGAGCGGGTCCTCACCCTGGCCGACACCTACGCGTTCGCACCCGACCCGGCCGCGCGGGGCGTGCAGTGCCAGTTGTGGACCGAGTACATGCCCACACCCGAGCGGGTCGAGTTCATGGCCCTGCCCAGGATGTGCGCCTTCGCCGAGGTCGCCTGGGGTTCGCCCGGCGACTACCCCGACTTCCTCCGGCGGCTCGGCCCGCACCTCGCCCGGCTCAGCGCCCAGGGCGTCCGTGGTGGGCCGCTCATTCCCTAGCACAACCCAGGAAAGGAAAGCACGTGCGCAGAAAGCTGTTACTCGGCGGGCTCGTGTCCGCCATGCTGCTCGCCCTGGTGGGCGTCGCGGCGAACCCGGCCAGCGCCCAGCAGTCCCTCAGGCTCCAGTACAAGACGAGCGCCACCGGCGCGACCGCCGACCAGGTCGAGCCGTGGTTCAACCTGGTCAACAGCGGCACCTCGGCCGTGCCGCTGAGCGGTGTGAAGATCCGCTACTACTTCAAGACGGACTCCGGGGCGACGCAGTACCGCTTCGCGTGCTCGTGGGCCGTGGTCTCCTGCTCCACGGTCACCGGGGCCTTCGGCACGCTCTCGCCCGGGACGGCCACCGCCGACCGCTACCTGGAGGTGGGCTTCACCTCGGGGAACCTCGCGGCCGGGGCGCAGACCGGTGACCTGCAGCTGCGCTTCTACCGGTCCGACTGGCAGCAGATCACCCAGAGCGACGACTACTCCTTCGGCCCGGCCCGCACGACCTACGGCGACTGGACCAAGGCCACCGTCTACCAGAACGGCGCCCTGGTCTGGGGCACCTCTCCCGCGGGTGGCGACCCGTCCCCGTCGCCGACCCCGTCGGTCCCGCCCACCAACCCCGGGGGCAGCGGGGTGGTGTTCGACGACTTCTCGTACGGCAACGCCGACGACCCCAACCTCACCGCGCACAACTGGACGGTGCGCACCAACAGCGGCGGTCCCGGTGTGCCCGGCGCGACCTGGCCCAAGCAGAACGTGACCTTCCCCACGGTCTCCGGCACGAACAAGGCACTGCAGCTCAAGGCGGTCACCGACGGCACCGGTGCGGGCACCCAGCAGTCGGAGGTGCTGCACCAGCGCAAGTTCCTCGAAGGCACCTACGCGGCCCGGGTGAAGTTCTCCGACGCCCCGGTCAGCGGCCCCGACGGTGACCACGTCGTGCAGACCTTCTTCACGATCACCCCCCTGGCCTTCGACATGGACCCCGACTACAGCGAGCAGGACTTCGAGTACCTGCCCAACGGCGGCTGGGGCGAGCCCGGCAACATCATGTACACCACGTCGTGGGAGACGTACCGCAACGAGCCCTGGGAGGCGGTGAACGTCCACACCGAGGTCAGGCAGAGCTACGCGGGTTGGCACGACCTGGTCCTCCAGGTCTCCGGCGGCCAGATCAGGTACTACATCGACGGTGCCCTCTTCGCCGAGCACGGCGGCATCTACTACCCGGAGACGGTGCAGTCGGTCAACTTCAACCTCTGGTTCATCAGCGGCGGCCTGGTCGGCAGCTCCACCCCGCGCGACTACGTCCAGCAGGTCGACTGGTTCTACCACTCCAAGAACGAGGTGGTCGCCCCCGCCGAGGTGCTGAACCGGGTCAACGGCTACCGCTCCGCCGCCACCTCCTGGGTCGACACCGTCCCCAACCCCTGAGATCCCTGCCCGCACGACCAGGACGCACGGCCCGCGCCCGCCTATGGCGCGGGCCGTGCCCCTTTCTCTTTCCCAGGCGCCGGCGCTTCCATGGACCTTCGGGCCGGGCAACCGACCGCGCCCGGCGCCCCCTCGCGTCGAGGCCCGGCGTCCGTCCGCTCAGCCGGCCCTGGTGTAGCTCAGTATCTGGTTCTCGTACTCCTTGTCGTCGGTGCTGGCGGCGAGCACCCGCTTCACCTTGCCCTTGAAGTCGACCACCAACGCCTCGTAGCCGGCGCTCTGCCTCCGCCAGGCCACGATGTGCCGGTCGTCGTACCAGCCAAGGATCCGCTCGGTCGCGAACGGGATCCGAACCTGCAGCTTCGCGTCGGCGTCGGTGGACCGAAGGCAGATCTCCGCGGTCTCCCCGCAGTACGTGACCATCAGCGTGCCGGATGGGCTGACATGGTCACCCTCGACCCAGACCGGATCGCCCACGTCGGAAAGGGTCTGCAGTACGGTGCCCCGCAGGTCGTAGAAGCGGATGCGATTGGTGTCCTTGGTGACCGCCCAGCTGCCGACCGCCCGGCTGTCATTCCGCCAGAAGTAGCTCCATTCCCCGATGTCCTTCTCCTTCACCCGGACGACCGAGGCCTTCTTCGTGGCGATGTCGATGATCGCGTAACCGTAGACGCGGGTGTCCTTCTTGATCGTCTCGAACAGGGTGACCAGCCCCTTGGTGCCGTCCGGCGACCAACGCGGGTAGAGCGAGACGGTCGGCTCCTTGGCGATCTTTATTTCGCTCTTCGTCCCCGTCTTGTGGTCGACGATCGAGACGACCTCGTAGTTGTCCGAGTCGTAGTAGCGGTTCACGGCGAGAGCATGGGTGCCGGCGGGGTTCAGCCTGTAGTAGGCGTGCGATTCGTCCTTGACGAACCCGTTGGTACCGGCCTTGCGGACGTAGGTGTGGCGGACGTCTCCCTTCCACACGCTGTAGGAGGTGAGCTTGATCGGGTCCTTGTCGCTCTCGTGGATCGTGATGGAGGTGGCAGGCAGTTTGATTTTCTGGTCCGCGGGCGGGATCGCGGAAACGGCCGGGGCAGGAGTGAGGGTGGGGTTGGCGGTGGGGTTGACGGTGGGGTTGGTGGCCGCCCGCGAGCCGGTGCCCGTTCCGGGGATGGTTCCGTTCTGGACCACCACTGTGATCGTCACCGCGACGAGCGTGAGCGCGAGCCCGGCGCCGGACGCGATCCAGACCCGGCGCATGCGCCTTTTCCGGCCGGGGGACGGCTGCGCCCCCGGCGTGGCCGGAAAGACCGCTCCCTGAGGCGTGCCCCCGTACGGCGGCGGGTACCCGCCCGGCCCGGTTTGGTGAGCCGCATACCTTCCTGGCTCGGTTTGGTGCGGCGGATAGCCGCCCGGATCGACCTGGTGCGGGTATCCGCCCGGCCCGGTTTGATGAGGCGCATACCTTCCTGGCTCGGTTCGGTGCGGCGGATAGCCGCCCGGATCGACCTGATGCGGGTATCCGCCCGGCCCGGTTCGGTGCGGCGGATAGCCACCCGGATCGACCTGATGCGGGTATCCGCCCGGCCCGGTTTGGTGTGGCGGATAGCCACCCGGTCCGGCCTGATGCGGGTATCCGCCCGGATCGGCCCAGTGCGCCGCGTACCCGCCCGGTCCGGCCTGGTGGGGTGGGTGGGGGCCTGTCCGGTACGGCGCCCCGGTCTGTGGTCCGCCCGGGTAGGGGTGATGCTCGGGTTCGGTCCGCTGGGCCGCGGCGGCCACGCCCTCGGCGAGCATGCCCGGGGCCGAGGCGAAAGGCGACGCGCCCGGACCGCCCAGACCGTCCTGCGCGCCCGGACCGCCCAGACCGTCCTGCGCGCCCGGACCGGCGTGGCCCAGCAGGCGCATCAGCGCCTCACCCGCCGTCGGACGCAGGCTCTCGTCCTTGGCCAGACACCGCCCCACCAGGTCACGCAGCGCCGGATCGGCGATCCCCGACAGATCCGGCTCGGCGTTGAGGATCCGGTTGAAGATCGCGGGCAGGCTGTCGGCACCGAACGGCGGCCGCCCGGTGGCCGCGAAGACCATCGTGCCCGCCCAGGCGAACATGTCGGCGGCCGGACCCGCGGCCTGCCCCGCGAGTTGCTCGGGAGTCATGTAGGCGGGTGTGCCGATCGCCGTCGAGGTCAGGGACGAGGTGCGATCCAGGGCCTTGGCGATGCCGAAGTCGATCACCCGGGGGCCGTCGGCGGCCAGCAGCACGTTGGCCGGCTTGAAGTCACGATGCACGATCTCGGCCTGATGGATCGCCACCAGCGCGGTCACCGTACCGATCGCCAGCCGGTGCAAGGACGTGCCCTCACGGGGACCCTCGGCACCGACGACATGTTCGAGCGTCGGCCCCTCGATGTACTCACTGACGATGTAAGGCCGCTGCTCCTCCATCCCGGTCTCGATCACCGCGGCGGTGCAGAACGTCGCCACCCGCCGGGCCGTGTCGACCTCACGCACGAAACGCTCCAGCGCCTCCCTGTTCTGGGCCAGATCACCACGCAGCAGCTTGACCGCGACCTGAGCCCCCGCGGGGGCGACGCCCAGATACACAGTCCCCTGACCGCCCTCGCCCAGGCGCGCGGTGAGCCGGTACTCCCGCACCTTCTCGGGGTCCCCGGGCCGCAGAGGCACAAGGTCCGGCATGACGACATCCTCCTTCACGTCATGAGCACCCACGTGAGACCTCGTACGGGCTCAGCGCCAAAAGTTCAGGATCACAGGGCCCACTTGTGCCTCACTTGGAAGCCGGCGGAAACACCTGGCCACGAGGGGGCTGTCGACCGGCAGGGCACCGACCGTACGGCTACCGGACCGCCTCCATCCTGGGCGGACAGCGTCCCCAACCCCTGAGATCCCTGACCTCTCCCTCCCATATGGCCCCCGCCTTCCCCGGCGCGGGCCGTGCCTGCCCTCCCCCTCCAAACCACCCCCCTGAATCGGTAACCGAGATTCATATTTGTTACGGTTCTGTCGTGCGATTGACGAAGTTCACGGATCTGGCACTCCGGGTGACCATGCGGCTGGCGGTCGCCGAACCCGGCACGGTCCTCACCACCAGACAGGTGGCCGACGCCATGGCCATCCCCTACACGCACACGGCCAAGGCCATCGCACGCCTGCAGCATCTGGGGGTGGTGGACGCCCGCCGGGGGCGCGGCGGCGGGCTGGAGATGACCGGCTTCGGCCGTAAGGCCTCGCTGGGATGGCTGGTCCGCGAGCTGGAGGGCGAGGAGGAGGTGGTCGCCTGCGAGGGCGACACCCCGTGCCCGCTGCGGGCGGCCTGCCGCCTGCGCGGCGCACTGCGCGACGCCCAGCGGGCCTTCTACGCGGCGCTCGACCCGCTCACCGTGGACGATCTGGTCACCTCGCCGACCGGCCCGGTGCTGATCAATCTTTCCTGAGACCCACCCTCCCTTTCGTCACGCATTTTAATATGAAGATCATTTACCAATTAAAGGAGAAGAGATGCTTTCCGTTGAATCGGCAACGACGGTCCGGACCACGCTGCCCGCCGTCCAGCGGGCCCTGGAGGAGATCACCGGGCGGTTCTACGCGACGATGTTCGCCGACAACCCGGACCTGCTGAGGAACCTCTTCAACCGCGGCAACCAGGCCAGCGGGGCGCAGCGCCAGGCACTGGCCGGGTCGATCGCCGCCTTCGCCACCCTGCTGCTCGACCGGCCGGACGAGCGGCCCGACGCGCTGCTCTCCCGCATCGCGCACAAGCACGCCTCGCTCGGGGTCACCCCCGACCAGTACCAGATCGTGCACAAGTACCTCCTCGCCGCCATCGCCGACGTGCTCGGCGACGCCGTCACCCCCGAGGTCGCGGCGGCCTGGGACGAGGTCTACTGGCTGATGGCCAACGCGCTGATCGCGCTGGAGGCGCGACTGCTGCGCGAGCCCGGCGACCCCTGGCTGCGCGCCACGGTCCTGGAGCGGCGACGCCAGACACCGGACACCGTCTCCTTCACCCTCGCCCCGTCGATCCCGCTCGCCTTCGCCCCCGGGCAGTACATCAGCGTCGGGGTCACCCTGCCCGACGGGGCACGGCAGATCCGGCAGTACAGCCTGTCGTGCGCCCCCGAGCGCGGTGACTGGCGGATCACCGTCAGGTGGGCCCGCGGGTCAGGACCCGACGGCGAGGTCTCCGGGTGGCTGCACGCCAACGTCCAGGCCGGGGACGAGCTCACCATCTCGGCGCCGTACGGCGACCTGACCCTGGCCCCGGGGGACGCCCCGCTGCTGCTCGCCTCCGCCGGGATCGGGATCACCCCCATGCTGTCGATGCTCGACCACCTCGTGGCCACCGGCTCCACCCGCCAGGTGATCGTCGTTCACGCCGACCGGAGCCCCGCCGACCACGCCCACCGCGAGGAGCTCGTCCGGCTGGTCGCCGAACTGCCCGGCGCGACCCTGCACCGCTGGTACGAGGAGGCGGGCGCGTGCTCCTGCGACCCCGCGCCCCGTATCGGGTACGCCGATCTCGGCGCGATCGACCTGCCCGACGGCCTCGTCGCCTACCTGTGCGGCCCGCTGCCGTTCATGCGCGGCGTGCGCGCGGACCTGCTCCGCCGCGGGGTGCCCGCCCGCGACGTCCACTACGAGGTCTTCGGCCCCGACCTCTGGCTCGGTCAGGACTGAGCACGCTCCCGGCCGACGGGGACGCTCGGCGCCGGCGGTCGACACGGCACGCCGGCGCGGCGGCCACCGGGACACCGCGGATCGAATTCGCGGCCTTTTCCGCCGCCGCCTTTCCAGGCGCCGTCGTCTCATATATCGGCAACAGAATCGGGGCTCGAAGTTGGCATCGACTTAAGAATGTCTTGGCATCCTCCGGCCAAGCCCGGAGGGGAGGGAACCGGTGTTAACGGCCCCGCCGCGGCACAGGCCATATTCGACGTCGAGGGATTGACACAAAGACAGCGCAGGGTGAGATGATGCGTCTCGCTGCTCCGGCCGGAGCAGCGGATATTCCCTCCGGCAGCCCTGAAGAAAAAACTCCCCACACGATTCGAAGCCGACCTGCCGAAACACCGTCCGCCCTTTCCGGTTAATCGGCACGGCTTCATATCGAGCGTTCGTCGCAAAAAATCCCGTACCGCACGACCGTAGAGAAAAGGCCCGGCAGGATGAACACACCCCCTGTTTTCACACCGGACTTCTTCCAGAATCCTTATCCCACCTACAGATGGCTCAGAGAGAACCATCCCGTTTTCCGGACGACCATTCCGTTCACCGATGTCGGCGTGTGGCTGGTCAGCAGGTACGAGGATGTCAGGGAGGGTTTCGCGGACGCCCGCCTCAGCAGCGACTATCGAAACGCGTCCCCCGCTTTCACCGAAGCCTCGCTGGCCTTCGGCTCAGGGACGATCGCGGAACGCTCCATGGTCAATCTGGACCCGCCGGACCACACGAGGCTGCGGAAGCCGGCGACCGCGGCCTTCAGCGGCCGGAGAGTCGCCCAGTGGGAAGCGGCCATCGAGAAGATGACGGATGCCCTCCTGGGCGCCGTGCCGACGGGCGAGCCCGTGGACGTCATGAGCCACCTCGCCACCCCGCTCTCGGTCGGGCTGATCTGCGACGTCGTGGGCGCCCCGCCCGGCGACCGCGCGAGGCTGCGGGAATGGGGAGACCTGATGTTCACGGCCGACCCGGCCGAGCGTCACCTGGCGCACGGCGCCATCGAGTCCATGCTCGCGTATACCGGCGACCTCATTCTTCGGAAGAAAGACGACCTGGGCGCCGACCTGCTGTCCGATCTGATACGAGCGAGCCAGACCCCCGGGGCGCTCGACGAGGACGAGCTTCTCACCACGGTGTTCGGAATCATCGTGGCCGGATACGAAACGTCCATACGCCTGGTCGGAAGCACCTTCCTGGCCCTGCTGGACCACCCGGAACAGCGTTCACTGCTACGTCGGGATCCCACGCTCATCGATTCCGCGATCGAGGAGGTGCTCAGGTACGACGGCCCCACCGCATCGCCCATGTGGCGTTTTCCCACCACGGACGTGGAGATCGCGGGAGTCACGATACCGGCGCACGAGCCGATCCTGCTGCTGGTCGGATCGGCGCACCGGGACTCCGCCCACTATCCGGCTCCCGACAGTTTCGACATATCGCGGGAAGACAAGCGCCACCTGGCGTTCGGGCATGGAATTCATCGCTGCGTGGGGGCACAGCTGGCACGCCTGGAAGCGAAGATCGTCATCGGCAGGACGCTGGGCCGGTTTCCGAGGATGTCGCTGGCCGTTCCCCGGGGCGATGTCCTGTTCGCGCCGTCTTTGATCATGCGTGGCCCGGCACACCTGCCGCTGGTCTTTGAGAACTGATCACCCGCACGAGAAGGCGGATGTGCGCGACCTGGCTCCGGACCCCCGCCTGGAGAAGGTGGAGGTGCTCACCTGTTTCATGATGGGCCACGACTTCTGGCCGCGAGAGCGGTGCGTGGCCTCGCTGCGCCGGCTGCGCGAGGCGTTCCCCAACGTCCGGAGGTTCCTGCTCGGCGACACGGCGCGGACCACCGGCATCCCCGACCGGGACAAGCCCGTGTTCACGCTGGCCTTCGAGACGGCCCATGACCTGATGGGCGTCTACCTGCCCACACTCGCCGAGTGGGAGGGCGTGTTCGAAGAGAGCGGCTGGAAGTTCCTGAACGCCCGCGTCGTGCGGGTCCCCGCCGACTCCGTCGTCTACGAGCTGGCCTGACCGGGCCGAGATCCGGCCTTTCCAACGAATGTTGAGGAGCTTTAATGATCCGATCCGTGGTTATCGTGGGCGGTGGTACGGCCGGATGGATGACGGCCAGCTACCTGATGGCGGCGTTCGGCGACCGGATCGACGTGACCCTGGTGGAATCGCCCCAGGTGAAGCGGATCGGTGTCGGCGAGGCCACCTTCAGCACCGTGCGGCACTTCTTCGACTACCTCGGTCTTGACGAGGCCGACTGGCTGCCGAAATGCGCCGGGGGCTACAAGCTCGGCATCCGCTTCGAGAACTGGAGCGCAGCGGGCGAGTACTTCTACCACCCCTTCGAGCGGCTGCGCGTGGTGGACGGATTCTCCATCGCCGACTGGTGGCTCGAACTGGGCGACCGCAGCAAACCGTTCGACCGCTCCTGCTTCATCACCTCGGCGCTCTGCGAGGCCAAGCGCTCGCCGCGGATGCGCGACGGGTCGCTGTTCGCCTCCGAGCTGGACAGCCCGCTGGGCCGATCCACCCTGGCCGAGCAGCGGGCCCAGTTCCCCTACGCCTACCACTTCGACGCCGACGAGGTCGCCAGATACCT